>JBBSRE010000084.1:0-9760 GCA_038243365.1 Burkholderiales bacterium
CAGATAAGCTCCTCTATCAAGCGCTGCGCAATCATGAACGAGACCCTTTCATTGGAGTCGCGTGAAACCCCTGCGATATGCGGGGTGAGCAGCAAGTTGGGACATCCGGTAAACGCGCTGTTAGCGGGAACCGGTTCGGTTTCAAATACGTCAAGCGCTGCACCCCCGAGGTGCCCACTCTTGAGCGCCATTACGAGCGCTGCCTCATCCACCACACCGCCGCGCGACGTGTTCACCAGCACAGCGTTTGGCTTCATTGCCTGCAGGCGCTTCGTGTCAAAAAGGTTCTGTGTGGATGGCAGCAGCGGAACGTGCAGACTGATGACATCGGCACGCGCGGTCAACTCGTCCAGACTGACACCAGAAACGCCACAGCGCGTGAACAATGGATTCCCGGGATCCATCAGAGCATCGTGCGCGATGACTCCCATGCCCATGCCCTGTGCCAAGCGCGCAGTCAGCTGGCCAATCGAGCCGAAGCCCACCAATCCCATGGTGCGGCCGCCCATCTCACGGCCATCGCTCAGCGCACTGCGCAGCCAGAGGCCACCGGCCACATCACCAGTCGACTGGTAAGCGGCGCGCAGTAGCAGCATGGCCGAAGCTATGACGTATTCCGCCACGCTCAGTGCGTTCGCTCCGGTGGCAGGAATGACCTTGATGCCACGCGCTGCGCAAGTAGAGACGTCGATGTTGTCCAAGCCGACGCCAAGTCGCCCTACCACCCGGCACTGGGTGAGCGCAGCCAAAAGATCACCCCGTACTTGGGTGCGGTTGCGCACCACAATCGCATCGGCGCTCGCCGCCTCGGCTTTCAGCCGCGTGGTGTCGCCCACCAATGTGGGCACATAGAGCACATCGTGCTTCGCCTGCAGCAGGGCGACCGCGCGCTCGTCCATGAATTCAGTAATGATGATTCGCATCGGGCGCAGTTCCAATCAATAGGGCGGGCAGGGGCCTGCAGATGTCGGTGGCTACCAGAACAGGCCCACCGGCAGTGGTACCTGCAGTACAAAACGAAACAATGAATACAGGCCGCCTATGACGGCTGCGGTTGCGAGCGCGTACATGCTTGCCGTCCGCGCAGTCCAACGGTCGTATTGGGCGAGCAGCAACAGCGCCACGCTCGCGCAGACACTGCTGAACAGGAAACCCACCGGCTGCAGAGCAAACGCCCACGCCAGCATCACGACCATTGCGCCTACGCGGCGCGGAGTAGAGCTTGGCGCGGCACGAGGCTGAGGTACCGGACGACGCAGCACGAGCACGATATGCAAAAGCGCAAAGGCAATCATCAGTCCGGCGACGGTTCTAGGGAACACTGCTCCCAGCGGAGCGAACTCACCTGAAAAAGCAATGGCAGCGATGCCGACTGCGATGACGATTCCGCAGCTGGCCACTCCCGCTGCGTCGAATTTCCTGGCTTCAGCCATGGGTGCCTTTCACGTCGGCACGCCTCTGCCTGCGCTTGATCCACAAGGGGTAGAGCAGGCCCAACACAATGAACGCGATGATTCCCATAGAAAGGGGACGCCCGATGAACTCCGCCAGCACGCTGCCGCGCGCATGGCCAATGAGGTTGCCTTGGACGAAGCCGCGCTCGGCAATGCTTCCCAGAATGAGGCCGAGCACGATGGGCGATGGCGAAAAACCGAGTCGATTCGCACCCCAGGCTAGTACGCCCAGCACTGCCATCTGCTGCACTTCATAGGGGTTGTTGTGCACGGCAAAACTTCCAATCACCGTGAGAAATGCCACCGTTGGCACCAGCACCGCCTTCGGAATGGCGACGATAGATTTGAAGGCGTAGCGTCCAAGCACCAGGCCCACGGGCAGCATCAGTACCGTTGCGATCAACAAGCCCCAGATGAAGGTGTAAACGATGGAGCCTTGCTGCGTGAACAGCGTGGGGCCGGTACGGATACCCTGGACCAGTAGCGCGCCCAGCACCACGGCGTCTGGTGGCGTTCCAGGGATACCGAGCACTAGCGTAGGAATCAACCCGCCTCCGACCGTCGCGTTGTTGGCAGACTCGGTTGCGAGGATTCCGTCCGGTTCACCGCGGCCAAAATTGTCGCGCCGTGGCGACGTGCGCTTGGCCTCCGAATAGGAAACCAGCGATGCGATTGAACCGCCCGCGCCAGGCAGCACGCCGACCAGCGTACCGATGACCGAGCTGCGCGCGAGGTTGAATTTGCTGTGCCGTATGAGTGCCCCCGCCTCGCGCAGCCGATAGCTCGCAACACGGCTGGTCATCTCAAGGTGCGGCGCCGGCGTGGAGACGAGATCTATCAGAACCGGTACACAGTACAAACCTATCAATGCGGAGACAACATCGATACCGCCGAGCACCGCCTGCAGATCGCCCACGTAGCGGATATCCCCACCTACTTCGGCGGCGCCAACCATCGATAGCAGCAAGCCCAGGCAGCCGCCGATCAGCCCCTTCATTGTGCTGCCCTCGCCGAGCGAGGCAATGAGCGAAAGGCCAAAAATTGCGAGCCAGAAATATTCAACAGGGCCGAAGCGCAGTGCCACTGTGGCCAGTGGTGGTGCCAAAAGCATCAGGAACAGGGCACCCACCAAGCCACCAACAACCGAGGCCAGACACGCCAGCGTAAGTGCCAGGTCCCCGTCGCCGCGCTTTGCCATAGGAAAACCGTCGAAGGTCGTCGCAATCGACGATGGTGTACCCGGCGTATTGAGCAAGATGGCAGCGTAGGCGCCGCCATAGATCGCGCCGGTATATACCGCCCCGAGCGCAATCAAGGCAGTGCTGGGCGGCATCGTGAAAGTGAACGGCACCAGTACGGCCACCGCCATCGTCGCCGTGAGGCCCGGTAGCGCGCCAATCACGGTGCCGGCGATCACGCCGCCCAGTGCGATCAGCAGAGCCGCAGGGGTGAGTGCCGAGAGAAGATACTCAAAAATGGGCATGGTGATATGAAACGGCCGCCTGAAAAATCAGGCGGCCGTTCAATCCTCACTTCTTGACGATGCCCATCTCTTTGGCGAGCGCGTTGTAGCGCTGCTTCATCTCTGCGTCAAACGCAGCCATGCCATCAGGCCCGACGTTGATCAGCGCGAAGCCGTTGTCTTCCATCTTCTTCATGAACTCCGGGTCCTTGTTGACCTTGGCCAGGTTTTCGGCCAATGCATTTTTGACGTCTGCTGGCGTGCTCTTGGGAACCGCTACGCCGCGGTACGCTCCACCGACCAAGTCAAAACCCAGTTCTTTGAACGTCGGGCAATCGGGCAACTTCGGGTGGCGGGCTTCCATCGCGACGGCAAGGCAGCGTACTTGATCGCCCAGTTGCAACTGGACGGTCGTATAGCCCCAGCTACCGTTCACCTGGTTGCCCAGCAGCGCCGTATTCGATGGACCAGTTCCGGCAAACGGGATGTAGGCTGTTTTGATGCCCGCCATTTTGTCGAACTGCTGTTTGGCGAGATGGTTCGCCGAATTGGTGCCAGAGCCCGATACGGTGGTCGCACCCGGGGCCTTTTTGGCGGCTTCGATGAAGTCCTTCAGTGTCTTGATGGCGCTGCCGGCGGGAACCAACAACGCATCAGGGGTGAACTGGAACCAATACACCGTGTCGATGTCGCCAGTCTGGTAGCCGACATTTTTTTCAAGCGGTTGCAGAATCAGGTGGGGCAGGTTGGTGCCCATCACCGTGTAGCCATCCGCAGGCATGTTGTTCAACTGTGCCCAGGCGGCTGCACCGCCGGCGCCAGGTTTGTACTGAATGGCCAAGCTCTGGCCGGTAAGTTTTTTGAACGTCGGCTCCTGCATGCGTGCAGCGATGTCGGATTCCCCGCCGGGCCCGAAAGGGATGATGTAGTTCAGGGTTTTGTCGGGGTACGCAGCTGAGGCCGCGATGCTGGCGCTTGCCAAAGTAGCCGCAACCAAGGTCTTGAATCGATTCGTCGTCATACCATTGTCTCCTTCAATGCGAGCCAAGCCGACACCGCGTCGGTCAAAGCAGGATTCTTAGAATGGGTGCCTGAACCAGGCATTTGCTACTGCGCCCGGTCTTCTAAATGGACCAGTGCGCAGCGCATCGTTTGACCGCGGGGTCAGGCGCTTTCGTACAGCCGCGTCAGGACAAACTCGCGATGTCCCAGGGCTTCGGCTGCTGTGAGACGACCGTTGGCGGTGCGAAGCATCATCTCTAGCAGCATGTCGCCAGCCTTGTCCATGTTGATGTCACGCTGAAGCAGGCCAGACGTATCGACATCAATGTGTTCGCCCATGGTGCGCACAGTGCGCGGGTTGGCGCACAGTTTGATTACCGGCAAGATGGGGTTGCCCACCACATTGCCCTGCCCCGTGGGGAAGAAGTGAACGGCGTAACCGGAGGCCGCGCACAAAGTCACCATTTCGGCGGCAGCGGATGACGAGTCCATAAACCACAGGCCTGGGCCGGTAGGAGTTTCGGCTTTATCGAGCACGCCATCGATCTTGCAGTTCTTGCCGATCTTCTGGATATTGCCAAGCGCCTTTTCCTCAATCGTCGTCAGACCACCGGCAATGTTGCCCTTGGTCGGCTGCGAGTCTGACAAGTCGGATGTCTTGTGGCGGTCAATCACTTCCTGATAGCGGTTGAACATGCCCATGAACTGTTCGCGAATTTCTGGCGTGCGGCAACGCTCGGCCACCAGATGCTCGCCGCCCGTCAGCTCCGTGGTTTCGCCAAAGCACAGTGTGCTGCCCATCTCATACAGCTTGTCGAATGCATTGCCCACGGTGGGGTTGGCACCGCAGCCTGAGGTCGTGTCTGATTCACCGCACTTGGTCGACACCCACAGGTCCGAGATAGGGCAGGGCTCGCGCTGCAGCTCGGATGCCCACTGAACGAGCTCACGCGCGCCCTTGGACGCACGCATGATGGTGTCGTGGTCGCCGTGAAGCTCGATGGAATAGCCCTTCACTGGCTTGCCAGTCGCAGCAATGGCGTCGACGATTTTCTTCGTCCACCCTTCTTCAATCCCGATCACCACCACTGCCGCAACATTGGGGTTGGAGCCCACACCAATCAGAGTGCGAAAGTGCAAGTCCAGGTCGGCGCCGAACTGCAGGCGGCCGTGGGGGTGCGGCAGGGCAAGCGCGCCCTTGATGTTGTGGGCAACAGCTTCGCATGCGGCGTTAGAAATATCGTCCACTGGCAGGACGATGACATGGTTGCGCACACCGACGCGACCGTTTTCCCGGCGGTAGCCGTGAAACTGTGTGTTCTTGTTGATCATCTTCAATCCTTTAGGGTTCGCAATCGTTCGGTTGGCTTACCAGCGCTTGGTCTTGACGTTGTGGACGTGCAAATGCTCGCCCGCCTTGATGGGTGCGACGACCCTACCGATATCGACGCCGTACTTGATCACGGTGTCGTCAGTCTTCAGGTCTTGCAATGCGACCTTGTGCCCGATAGGGATGTCGCTAATGGTCGGCAGGGACACGGTCTTGTCCTGCTCCATCACCCAGCCAGTGAGCTTGTCACCGCTCTTGATGCCTTCCACGACGATGGTCCCCACCGAATCGCCTTCTTCATGCACTACGAAATGAATCATTGCTCTAGCTCCTTCAAAAACTGCGGGTGCCCGCCTTGTTGTGGATTAGAGGGCAACTCCTCCTATCAATCAACTAGATGACCTGTATGATTGGAGCAAATATGAATGGGTAATTTCCCGCGGTTGACACGCGACGCCTGCTGCCGAATGGAGGCTACTTTTATGACCGACAGCGCATCAACCATTACCTGGTCCCAGCCGGGGTCTCCGCTCTATCGCGAAGTGCGGCGGCGATTGGCTGAAGCGATTGACGCCCACGAGTGGAAGCCAGGCGAAGCGATACCGTCCGAAAAAAAACTCTGCGAACGTTTTGGCGTGAGCATGGGCACGCTGCGCAAGGCGGTGGACGAGCTCACTGCATCAGGCGTGCTGGCGCGCAAGCAAGGCCTGGGCACCTTCGTCGTGCAGCACAGCCAAGACCGCTACCTTTTTTCTTTTTTTCACGTGGTCGGACGTGACGGGCACAAGGAATACCCCGGAGTGAGTTTTCGCAGTTTTGGCACCGCGAACGCAGATGGTTTTGCTGCGCAGGCGCTCGGCGTGAAAACAGGAACGCGGCTCTGTCATCTTTCCAACGTGCTTTCACTTCGCGGCCGAATCGCTTGTCTGGACGAGATCTACCTGCCCGCAGCATTGTTCACCGGGTTGACGGAAGCGCGCCTGCGGGAAAGAAAAACTACGCTGTACCAGATGTACCAAGACGAATTCAACGCCCTGGTGGTGCGCGCAATGGAACGCGTGCGCTCCTGCGCCGCTACGCAAAGCCAAGCCGAGGCCTTGCAGGTGGAGGTCGGAACGCCGCTACTTGAAATTGTTCGGGTGGCGTATTCGTTTCAGGACCGCCCGATTGAGCTTAGGTACTCCTACGTCAACACGCAGCGGTGCGAGTACCGACCTGAGGCGTACTTCGGACAGACTCAGTAATGCGCGTGTAGATTCATGTTTATCCCACCTGCGCCACTTCATGATGTTGCTGGATGCCAGGGCTTTCTCTTCCTTGAACTGTCCGATTCGTTCCCGGATTGGCCGTTATTAAAAAACGAAAGTAAAGCAATCCGCATAGAAGGCTGACAGCCGGCTGCAGCGCCAAGTTGGGTCCTAAACTATGCCGTTAATCGGCCACTTGAGGCGCACTGAGGCTCTTACTGTAGAAGCCTGATTGATCGAAGCAGCAGACGCGCTTCTTACCGTGGGAAAGCATGTCGCAAGCGCTATTCACTCGACTTTTTCGAGTCTTATCCTGCTTAGCAGACTCAATCCAGTGAATCCAGTCGACGCGTGCGATAGTCGAAGTGTCGTTCCAGGCAGACTGAGCGGCCGGAAATGTGGCCAAGGCTTCACGTAAATCATCTGGTGATTCAGGCTCCGGTTCCGGGCTTGCTGGTGAAAGGTGAACTGTCACCATTTCCCCAATATTCGCACAGGCAGCTTCACGTAAATCTTTGCTCACTTTAAGCCAATGGCTTAGCCGGCCATCCGGATCAAGCGTAGCGTGAAACGGGGCCCCGTTGATAGTGCCATCGACTGAGGTTCTGCCACGCCTGGGCAGCTTGTCGCTTGCCGACTTTGGTAAAACAAGAAAGGCCCATGAAACGTCGCTGCCAGTGTTTGCCGGAAGAAGCAGTTTTGCTCGGAATGTAGGCATATATTATTTTGTCGTCTCTTGGTGATTGTGGGCCTCACACCTGAATTCAGTCGAGTGTGGTTCGCCCGGCTGCTTGAATGGGCTGTCAAGCCTCACTCCATGGTCATGTAGGAAAACGGTAAAAAGCGCTCTCACTGCCTCAGCATACGCTCGCGAATCGTTGGGATCGCCTTCGCCATCGATCATGAGAAATTGAAAATGCGGCACGTCTACCCGAGTTATCTCCTTTAAGGAGAGCCGGTAGAGATGTTTCAGTTCTTTCTTAAGATCAACGGTGAGCATGATGCTCATGATCAGAGCTGAATTTTCATTTGGTCAGCCGCGGATTGTTCTCACTGCATTCCATCAGAGTTGATCGAAAAAGTATTCATCGCCCTCAAAGTCGTCAGATAGCTTGCTTTCAAGGCAAACATCTCACTCGTGTTGTAAAATATTAAGCAGTTTTCCGAAAGGATCGCGAACATAAAACCTCCGCACTCCCCAGGGTTCGCGGATTGGCCCGTACTCAACAGGAATGTTCGCCTCGTCGATTTTTGCCAATACCGCTTCTAGGTCGTCGACCTCAATCGACAGATCTGGAACAGAAGTTCCCGAACCTCCTTCAGATGCGACGCTGACCTGAACTGTCATTGCATTGCCTGAGCCGAAAGTCTTGATCCAACCGTGATCCATCAGCAAGTCCATACCGAGCAGGTCTTGGTAGAAAATCTTGGCCTTGTCGGTGTCGGCAACGGCAACGGCGATATTTGCAACGATGCGGAGTACTTTCATAAGGGTTCCAGTTTTCTAGAAATGTTAAACCTCAGCGGAGCCTAGCCGCGCGAAGGCTTCGCATTACATGCAACGTCATTCGTCTTTTGACCACACTGGAGTCAGCGCGGTCACTTGGGGAGGCTCACATAGAAATGAATCCACCTCGTCGAGGTAGGCGGCATAGCTGCTCGTCTTCAGAAAGTCTTGTGAGGCCTCAACGCTTGAGTATTGTTGAAACGCAGTGATCGAGTCCGAATCAGAATTATCGAAGCAATAGAAGTACGCAGTATGGCCAGGATTGGCAGCGATGGCTGGTGCCATGTGCTTTTCCCACACTTTACGTACTTCTTCCCGTTTTCCAGGTTGGGTCTTGTGCTTCACAATGAGGGCAATTGAAGACATTGCGAGATCCTTTCAACAATGGCGGTTTAGTGTCTAACGGCTCATTGCGGCCGCCCCCGGAGTGGGGTGCGCGCAATGAATAATGAATGGTCAGGCGTCATTCGCTATGACGCTATTCGAGGGGAAAAATCGGGCCTTGAGCATCAGCGCCAGCTAAGAAGGCGGCTAGCGCCTCGAGGGAGCTTCTTATGGCTCGACTCACCTCTGGAGACGTAAGCATCGCTTCCTCGGTTGTGCATAGGCCCAACAGCGGCAGTGCTACCGAAGCCTGAGCAACGATGTTGGCTGACATGGTCTGAAGGACCTCGTGAAGAGCGTCGTGCGCGTGATGAGCCCGAGGTGAAGTATTGATGAGCGCAATGGGCTTGGCAACTGTGCCTTCAAAACTGACCAGCCAATCGAGAGCGTTCTTCATGGCGCCCGAAATACCGTGCGCGTATTCTGGGCTTGCGACAATCAACGCGTTTGCTTCCCCGACGTCGGCGCGAAATCTGTCGACGATGGGTGGCGGCGAGGAATCCAAGTCGGGATTGAATAGCGGAAGGTCGCCAAGGCCTGTGAACACCGTGACTTGCATTGGAACGGGGGCAAGTCGAGCAGCTGCACGACAGAATGCCGAGTTGATCGAAGCCGCGCGGAGACTCCCGGAGATGGCGAGGATCTTCATGATCTCCTGCTGAAAATGAAAAATGGGAACCTGCTGGCCGGGCCTCTCGATAGAAGGATCAGGCAACACATCGGAGTCTAGGGAAGAGAATAGTTGAACTCATACCTGTGCTCCCCTTCAAGCTGAATGATCTTGAATTCCCCGGTTAACCCCGCTAACTCTCCTGTTCCCGAGTCTGGGACTACCAAAACAGAGAGACTCGGGGTGCCCCTGTTCATAGTGCCACTATGTTGAAGTATGAAGGTGCCCTCATGGCCATTCAAGCGTCCTGCCACGCGTTCGATAGCGACATAACCAGCAGATCCGTCCGTATCCGTGCCTGCGCTAAGCATCTGTCCGGTTGTTGTGGCCACAAGATCTCCAGCAATCTGCTTGTCGATCGACATGCGGCCAAGGCTACTTGCCTCGGCTTGACCCTCGAAGGTTAAAGGATGGATTTGTACGACAAACGTACCTTTTGCTAATCGGCTCAATGGGTGTCTCCTGGTTCGGGTGGTTGTAATGCCTAAAGCCGGAGTGAAGGTCCAGGCGGTATAAACGTCGTGTTAATGGCGTCTTAGGTGAGCGACACCACAAAGCCGGGCACGTACAACGCCAATGAGATGCCAGCGCCGATGAAGGGAATACTAAACCAATAAAGGCGCGCCAAGACCAAAATGCTTCCGAGGAAGGCGGCGCCAATGGCGAAGAGAAAAAAGCTCTGGAACAGGAGTTGGGAATGGGCG
>JBBSRE010000085.1:0-9754 GCA_038243365.1 Burkholderiales bacterium
AACGCGCCGGCGCCAACCCGGAAATGGCGCAAGCCACTGCACGTGCACTGGTGCTGGCAGAGGCCCAAGGGCTGGCATCACACGGCCTCAGCAGGATCGTTCAATACGCTACGCACCTGCGCAACGGCCGAGCGAATGGCGCGGCAGTGCCTAATATGGTGAAGTCCAAGAACGGCGCCGCCGTCATTGACGCACAGGAGGGCTTGGCTTTTTCGGCGTGCGAGATGGCTGTGCAAGAGGGCGTCAAACGCGCGAGTGAATTCGGCATCAGCATCATCGGCGTGACCAACAGCCATCACTGCGGCGTACTCGTTGACCATCTGCGCGCCGTAGCAGAAGCCGGAATGGTCGGCTTGGCTTTCGCCAACTCCCCCTCCGCCATGCCCGCAGCTGGAGGTAAGCATCCGATTTTCGGCACCAACCCCATCGCAGCGATCTTCCCGCGTCGCGGCGACACCTTGCCCTTGATGATCGACTTGAGCTTGAGCGAAGTCGCGCGTGGCAAGCTGATGGTTGCGGCGAAGAACGGCCAATCGATTCCGGTTGGCTGGGCGCTTGACATAGAAGGCCAGCCGACGACTGATCCCCAAGCCGGCATGGAAGGTTCCATGCTCCCGATCGGTGCAGCTTCTAGTCCAAAGGGCGCCATGCTGGCTCTGATCGTCGAGTTGCTGGTCACCGCACTGATCGGCGCGCAGTTCGGCTTTGAAGCGTCGACTTTCTTCCTCGCGGAAGGCAACCAGCCGCGCATCGGCCAAACCTTTATCGTCATCGATCCTGATGCTCTTGCGGGCCATGCGGGGTACTTAGACCGCGTTGAAGTGTTGGTCAAGGAAATGCTCGTCGACAGCGGCGTGCGGCTTCCTGGTGTCAGGCGTGATGCGTTGCTTACGTTAGCCATGAGCGAAGGCATCACGGTGGCAGATGCGATGCTTGAGAGTCTGCGCGTCTCTCCTGAACCGGTAAACGCTGCGTAACGCGGAGGTTCATCTTCTTCTTCACATCCCATAAGCCTTGTTCAGGGTCAGTGGGTTTAGCTTTGCCAGAAATTCGCGCGTTTGAGCTTCCCGATCCTGAACTCGAAACACGCCACTTGTGAACCCGGGTTGGCCACTGACCGACGGAAAGACGGTTCAAATCGACTGGGCTGTCGGGAATGCTCAAAAGCGTATCTCACCCCAACATTCAACGGAAAGCCGCCGCTGTTGCGCCCGAGGGGGAAACCACAGCAGTTGCAGAGAAATCCGGGCAAAAAAAAGCCCCTCGGTTCGAGGGGCTCCCATGAAGCTCAAGCTCGGCGCGACGCCAAGCCCGGTGCTTACATGTGGTCAATCATCACCTGACCAAAGCCTGAGCAGCTCACTTGCGTGGCGCCGTCCATCAGACGCGCGAAGTCATAAGTGACCTTCTTGCTGGCGATCGACTTCTTCATTGAGCTGATGATCAGGTCGGCCGCTTCGGTCCAGCCCATGTGCCGCAGCATCATCTCAGCCGAGAGAATGAGGGAGCCAGGGTTCACGTAGTCCTTGCCGGCGTACTTCGGTGCCGTGCCGTGGGTGGCCTCGAACATGGCGATGGTGTCGGACAGATTGGCGCCGGGCGCGATGCCAATGCCGCCGACTTGCGCTGCCAACGCGTCGGAGATGTAGTCGCCGTTGAGGTTAAGGGTGGCAATGACGCTGTATTCCGCCGGGCGAAGCAGGATCTGCTGCAGGAAGGCGTCGGCAATGCTGTCCTTGATGGTGATTTCCTTGCCCGTCCTGGGATTCTTGAACCTCATCCAGGGGCCGCCGTCGATCAACTCAGCGCCGAACTCCTTGGCAGCGAGATCGTAAGCCCAGTCACGGAAGCCCCCTTCAGTGAACTTCATGATGTTGCCCTTGTGCACGATGGTCACGCTGGGCTTGTCGTTGTCGATGGCGTACTGGATGGCCTTGCGCACCAGGCGCTCAGTGCCTTCACGGCTGACCGGCTTGATGCCGATACCCGACGTATTGGGGAAGCGGATCTTGGTAACTCCAAACTCGTCTTGCAGGAACTTGATGAGCTTCTTGGCTTTGTCGGACTCGGCTTCAAATTCAATGCCGGCGTAAATGTCTTCCGAGTTCTCGCGGAAGATAACCATGTTGGTCTTCTGCGGCTCTTTCACAGGGGAAGGCACGCCTTCAAAGTACTGGATAGGGCGCAGGCAGACGTACAGGTCCAGCTCTTGGCGCAACGCGACGTTCAGCGAACGGATACCGCCGCCCACGGGAGTCGTAAGCGGGCCCTTGATAGACACCACGTAATCTTTAACAGCAGCAAGAGTTTCTTCAGGCAGCCAATGATCGGGGCCGTAGACCTTTGTGGATTTCTCGCCGGCGTAGACCTCCATCCAATGGATTTTCTTCTTGCCGCCGTAAGCCTCGGCAACTGCCGCATCGACAACCTTCAACATCACCGGCGTGATGTCGGCACCGGTGCCGTCGCCTTCGATGAACGGAATAATCGGCTGGTCCGGCACATTGAGGGACATGTCGGCGTTGACAGAAATTTTTGTGCCTTCGGCGGGCACCTTGATGTGCTGGTAGCTGGTCATGGTCTCGAAACTCCGTTAGGGCTGAAAGATTTTCAGCTGGTGGGCAGAACTCACTGAACTTTTCAATTCTATCGACAAAGGATTCTGGCAAGCCCTGTCAA
Organism: Burkholderiales bacterium; assembly: GCA_038243365.1. Lineage (GTDB taxonomy): Bacteria > Pseudomonadota > Gammaproteobacteria > Burkholderiales > Burkholderiaceae_C > Simplicispira. The sequence goes on from JBBSRE010000085.1 coordinate 2,680, forward strand.
CGCCGGGTTCGGCGACCCGTTGAGGGTGGGCTTCGTAGCCACTGCGTTGTATCAACTCGCTGCATTTCTCTTCCTGGCATTTCTCTCGTCCGAAAGCTCATATGAAAAAATTTCTTGCGGCTCTTATGACCACTGCCTTCGCTTTCGCTGCCCACGCACTGGCTCCCGCCACGGCAGCGGACGCGCCGGCCGAAGCACCCGTGGCAGCTACCGCACCTGCAGCAGCGCCGACACACGCCAAGGCCAAGATGGCCTCGGGCAAAAAGCACGCCGCGCACAAGTCGGCGCACAGCGGCCACAAGAAGGTCTCCAAGCGCAAGGTGCACAAGGCGGCCAAGACAGCCTGAATCGCTACCTCACGATGGGTCGGCCGGCCGCTCAGCGGCCGGTCGGCAATTGCTTCAAAATAGCCCGTCCAATGCGGGCTTTTTTGCGGGCTTTCACGAACACGTGAGTACCCTTTCCGAAAATATCAACGCGCCATTACTGTTTTATTGTTTCTTCGGTTTGCTTTGTGAAGGTGAGCGTTTTGAACCCTGTTTCGATCCACTGCATGACTGCCGGACCCCTGCTCCGTTCCATTTCGCGTCTCAATGCCGGCTACGGCTTGGGTGTCCTTGCCCGTTTGCTGGCGGGCCTTGTGCCTTTCCTACTGGCGGCTGGCGTGCACGCGCAGGCTGGCGAACAACCGCAAACCGGCCTGCAGCGGGTCGATCTCACCGCCGGCATGTACCGCATCGACGCGCAGGTGGCCAACGCGCCTCAGGAACGGCAGATCGGCTTGATGCACCGCAAGGCGATGCCCCAACAGGAAGGCATGCTTTTCATCTTCGACGAGCCAGGAGTGCAGTGCTTCTGGATGAAAAACACCCTGCTGCCGCTGACTGCAGCCTTCGTGGCTGACGATGGAACTGTGGTGAATCTGGCCGACATGCAGCCGCAGACGATGGATTCACACTGCAGCGACAAACCGGTTCGGTTCGTTCTGGAGATGAACCAGGGATGGTTCAGGTCACGCGCCATCAAGGCGGGCTTCCGGCTCAAAGGGCCGGTGTTTGCAAAGCAAAACAGTGGCCCGCAAGCACGCTAGCAAAACCCGATCACCCGAAAATCGCCCTAGCCAAGCGCCACAAGCGTTGGCATCGGATCAAGCAATGAAAAAAGCGACCTCACGGCCGCTTTTTTCATTCTGTGCCGCCCCCACGCGATTTCACAAAAAACGCCCAGGTTCAGGCGAAGTTGCTTTCCGCAAACTTCCAGTTGACCAAATGCGCCAAGTACGCATCTAGAAACTTCGGCCGAGCATTGCGGTAGTCGATGTAATACGCGTGCTCCCAGACGTCCACCGTCAGCAGGGCTTTGTCATCGGTAGTCAAGGGCGTGCCGGCAGCACCGGTGTTGACGATGTCCACGCTGCCATCAGGCTTCTTCACGAGCCAGGTCCAGCCGGACCCAAAGTTGCCTGTGGCGGACTTCGCAAAAGCTTCTTTGAACGCGTCGTAAGAGCCGAACTTGGCATCAATGGCTTTTGCCAATTCGCCAGATGGCTTGCCACCGCCCTGTGGCGACAAGCAGTTCCAGAAGAACGTGTGGTTCCAGATCTGGGCCGCGTTGTTGTAGATGCCGCCGTTGGCGGTCTTGACGATTTGCTCCAGGGGCTTGTCTGCGTACTCTGTGCCTTCCTGTAGCTTGTTCAGGTTGTCTACATATGCCTTGTGGTGCTTGCCGTGGTGGTATTCCAACGTTTCCTGACTGTAGTGGGGAGCCAGGGAGTCAATCGGAAAAGGCAGGGGCGGAAGAGTGTGTTGCATGTGGGGCTCCTTTTTTTGCAGGGATGATTTACTGTACGTGCCGGCCCATCCAATGGGGCGGCGTCACTCGGCCATTCTAGAAAGTTCGGTACGGTCGTGCGCCACGAAAGGCCGGTGACCGCGCTGCATACCCCGAATTCCGGCTTCGTCCTACAGTAGACGCGGAGGAACCACCGTGAGGTCCAGCGTGCCGTCAGACAGTCGCGCGCTCAGCGCGGTAGCCGGTGGTGCTTGCAGTACGCTGTTCACCAATTCGCCCTCAGGCGTCTGCAGCATGGCGTAGCCACGCTGCAGGACTAGCGCCGGGTCCAGCAGCTTCAAGCGCATATCCGCAGTGTCGTGGCGGCGGGTCTGGCCCTGCGTCCACTCTTGCAGATTCAAACCCAAATCGACTTCCAGCGCCTTCAAAGATTGCGCATTCAGCTGCAATTTCGATAGCATCGCATGCCGCAAACTTTGAGCCGCGTGGGCCAGCACAAGTTGCTGGCTTTGCATCGCGACCGACGGTCTGCCCAGGCGACTGGCCGCTCGGTCAAGCCGTTGATCGCGCTGCTCGAACTGTCGCAGCACCGCGTCGTCCAGTCGTTCTTGAAGCCGTTCCAGTGCTGCTAGCCAGGTATCGCGCGGCACAGAGACGAGCTCGGCGGCTGCAGTCGGCGTAGGCGCGCGCAGGTCGGCGCAGAAGTCGGCGATGCTGAAATCGGTCTCATGCCCTACCCCGCAGATCAAGGGGACTGGGCTTCGCACAACCGCGCGCGCCAGCGCCTCGTTGTTGAACGCCCAGAGATCTTCCAGGGAGCCACCGCCACGCACCAGCAGAATGACGTCCACCGCGAGCGCACTGCCTGAAGCTGCCGAATTTGCCGCGTTTTTGTCTGCTAGGACATACAGCTGCTCCAGGGCACGTACCAGAGACGCAGGCGCCTGAGCGCCCTGCACCTGTGCCGCTACCAGGATCACCGGGATGTGGGGCACCCGTCTGTGCAGGGTAGACACCACGTCATGCAGCGCAGCCGCGCCCAGAGAGGTGACCAGCCCGATTGCCCGCGGTGCGATCGGAAGAGCGCGCTTGCGTGCCGGATCAAACAGGCCCTCCAGCTCCAGCTTGGCCTTGAGACGCAGAAACTGCTCGAACAGCGCTCCTTGACCAGCGCGCCGAAGCTCTTCCACTACCAGTTGCAAATCACCACGTTGCTCGTACACGCCGATGCGGCCCACCAATTCCACGCTGTCGCCGTCACTCGGGCTGAAGTCCAGCAAACTGGCGGCGCGGCGGAACATGGCGCACCGGATCTGTCCCCCGGCATCCTTGACCGAAAAGTAGCAGTGTCCGCTGGCAGCGCGGGAGAAGCCGAAGATTTCGCCCCGGACCGTCACCGGGTTGAAGCGCGCGGACAGCGCATCCGCCACCGCGCGGCACAAGTCTCCTACAGCCCAGATGTGTGCGCCAGCAGCGGCTGCCTCAGCGCTCTCGCCACATTCAAACATGAGCGCCAAACCCAAGCGTAGCGCCGGCTGACCAGCTTTGTTGCACCGCAGTACTCCACAGACTGGGGTGAGCGGGAAATCTTGAAACGGGTGCTCTAGGAAAGTTCCAGAGATCGCGAAAGTACGTGCAAGCCATTGATTTTATTTGTTTTTTTGCTGCTTGAATTTTCATCAAAGTGTCGCAATCCAGCAATGGCGCCATTTTCGCGTGGGGTCACAGCGGCTTACCCACAAAGTTATCCACAGATTCTGTGGGCGGAAATGGAGGGGCTGGTTGGCGACTGCGTAGTCAGCCCCCGCCCTCACGCGGTGGTTCATAATGCCTGCTGTCCTAACCCGCGCGGAGAGACATTTGCTGACCATCATACAAGCCGCAGGCTGGCCGATCTGGCCCTTGATTGCCTGTTCCGTGCTGGCACTGGCGCTCATCATCGAGCGCTTCATTGCACTGAAAGCGGTGCGAGTTGCACCCCCGAAATTGCTGGACGAAGCGATTTCTGTCTCTTCCGTTTCGCTGCCGGGCCCTGACGTGGTCGCTCAGCTTTCCCAGAACTCCGCACAAGGCGAAGTGCTGGCCGCCGGACTTCGCGCTCTCAACAGCAACCCTCGATGTTCAGAAGCTGATTTGCGTTCGTCGATGGAAGGCGCCGGGCGCGCTGTAGCGCATCGTCTTGAAAAATCCCTCACTGCGATTGCCACCATCGCTTCGGCGGCGCCTTTGCTGGGATTGCTGGGCACCGTCATCGGAATGATCGAGATTTTCGGGGCGCAGACTTCTGGTGCACCGGGCGTCGGGAACCCGGCGCAATTGGCGCATGGCATATCCGTGGCGCTTTACAACACCGCGTTTGGCCTGATCGTGGCGATCCCGGCGCTGATCTTCTGGCGCTACTTCCGAGCGCGGGTCGATGGTTATCTGCTCACTCTGGAACTCTCGGCGGAGCAGTTTTTGCGTCACTTGCTGCGCATGCAGAAGAAATGAAGGCAGCGCTAGCTTCAACGGACGAACAGGTTTCCGGCGCTGGAACAGCGTGCCGCGACGATGCGGCGTGCCCACGGCCAATGAGAGAGTCTGACGCGTGAACTTTCGTCATCGCAAGCGTGAAGAGCCGGAGATCAACCTGATCCCGTTCATCGACATCCTCCTCGTGGTGGTCATCTTTTTGATGCTCACCACCACCTACAGCAAGTTCACGCAGCTGGAACTGACACTGCCCGTAGCCGACGCCGAGCAGATGCGAGACCGCCCGAAGGAGATCATCGTCTCCGTGGCGTCTGACGGTCGCTATGCAGTCAACAAGACCACGCTGGAGGGCCGAAGCGTCGACAACGTGGCGGGCGCACTGACCACTGCTGCAGCAGCAGGGGCCGACAGCATCGTCATCATCAGCGCCGACGCCATGGCGCCGCACCAGTCGGTGGTTACCGTCATGGAGGCCGCGCGCCGCGCAGGTCTTACGCAGATCACCTTTGCCACGCAGTCAGCAGCGACTGCCGGATCCGCTCAGCGCTGAACCTGATGGCAGCCAGGGAGCCCGCTCGCGCAGCCCGGCTGCAGCGCGCTTGGAGCACCCGCAGCGGACTGGCCCGCTGGCTTCTGCCGGTCTCCTGGCTTTACGGCGCTCTGGTAAGAGTGCGCCGATGGCTCTATGCAAGCCAGTGGTTTAGAACACGCCACTTCCCTGCACCGGTGATCGTCATTGGCAATGTCGTAGTCGGGGGCGCCGGGAAAACGCCAGTCACGATTGCCGTCATTGAGCACCTTCAGCAATCCGGCTGGTGCCCCGGATTGGTATCGCGCGGATACGGACGCCTTGGCCAAGGACTGATATTGGCCGGATCCGGCGAACCCGATGCTCACGCCTTTGGTGACGAACCCGCTCTTATCTCTCTGCGCTGCAGCGTTCCCGTCGCTGTGGCTGAAAAGCGCACGGAAGCAGTCGAAGCGCTGCTTGACCACTACCCCAAGGTGGATGTGGTGGTCTGCGACGACGGCCTGCAGCACCTGGCGCTTGCGCGTGACATCGATATATGCGTATGGAGCGCTTCCGGCGCCGGCAACGGTTGGTTGCTGCCGGCAGGCCCGCTGCGCGAACCCTGGCCGAGACCAGTTGATCTGGTGCTGTACGCAGGCGAGACGATACCGCCAGGCCTGGCGCCCGCGTTCGGCTTGCGGCGGCGGCTGGCAGATTACGCCATGACTGCTCAGGGCGAATCGATCGCGCTGGCAACCCTTGTCCACTCTGAGGGCAGCGATAAGTCCCAGGATGTCACCCCGCTGGTGGCAGTCGCAGGGACAGCGCAGCCCGACGAATTTTTCGCCATGCTGCGGGCCATCGGTATTCCACTGGCTGACACCATCGCACTGCCGGATCACTTTAATTTTGATAGCTGGACGCCCAGTACCGATAAGCGCCACAGGCTGATTTGTACAGAAAAAGATGCGGTCAAGCTCTGGCCGCGCTTTCCTGATGCTCTGGCCGTGCGGTTGGAACTGGACATCGCGCCAGATTTCTTCACTGCGCTGGATGCGCAGTTAGCCGCGTTGCCGCTCAAGACAGCACGGCGTTAAGCTAATGCTGGATATCATCAACGGCCGTGCCAAAGCGATCTCTGCCCCGACGGCACCAGCGTTACTTCCATTCGCACCCACCCTTCCTTCAAGGATCAGACCCCATCCCATGGACACCCGTTTGCTCGAACTGCTCGTCTGCCCGGTCACCAAGGGCAGCCTCACCTACGACCGGGAACGACAAGAGTTGGTTTCGCGCAGCGCCCGCTTGGCGTACCCGGTACGAGACGGCATCCCGGTGCTGCTGGAAACCGAAGCGCGCACCCTCACCGACGACGAACTGGAAAGCTGATGCCTGCCACGTTGACCGCGACGTCCGCCGATGCCTGCGCCGCGGCGTCCGAACGCACTCCCCCGGTTAGCGTGCGCTTCACTGTATTGATCCCCGCGCGCATGGCATCGAGCCGCTTGGAAGGAAAGCCGCTGGCAGACATCGCCGGGTTGCCAATGGTGGTCCGCGTGGCCAAACGGGCGGCGCAAAGCGGCGCGCTTCGCACGGTAGTCGCGGCGGACGATGCACGCGTGCTGCGCGCTTGTGCCGAGCACGGGGTTGAGGCCATCGCCACGCGAGCCGATCACCCCAGTGGCAGCGACCGCTTGGCAGAGGCGTGCAGCGCACTCGGACTGGATCAGGAAGACATCGTCGTTAATGTGCAAGGGGACGAGCCCTTGATCGACCCTCAGCTGGTCTACGCAGTGGCGGCGCTACTCGGGCAGAAGCCGGGAGCCAGCATGGGCACAGCAGCCTATCCGGTGGACTCGCTGGAGGACTTTCACAACCCCAATGTGGTCAAGGTAGTGCTGGATGCTCACCAGTGCGCCAGTTATTTCAGCCGCGCACCCATCCCCTGTGCCCGTGATCTGCGGAGTACGTCGTGGTGGGACGGCTCCGCGCAAGCTGCGCAGCCTCGCGTCCAGGCCTTGACAGGCTTTGCTCCGCTTCGACACATTGGCATCTACAGCTATCGCGCCGGGTTTCTGCGCATGTTTCCCACATTGCCACAGGCTCCGACCGAAGCCATTGAGCAGTTGGAGCAGCTGCGCGTTCTGTGGCACGGCCACTGCATCGCGGTGCACCTGGCCGAACGAGCGCCTGGACCGGGTGTAGATACCCAGGAAGACCTCGACTACGTACGCGCTCTGCTCGCCTAAACGCTGGACTGCCACAACTGTTGCTCGCCATGTGCAGGGTGCTGGCGCGTAA
>JBBSRE010000086.1:0-9718 GCA_038243365.1 Burkholderiales bacterium
GAAATTTCCTTGCCAGCGCCCGCCACGCCGATGACGACCGACTGGCCCCAGCCGCGGTGCGCACATTCCAGTGCAGACCGCATCACGTCGACGTTGCCGATGCACTCGAAGCTGTGGTCCACGCCCCACTCGGTCATCTCGACGATGACCTGCTGGATCGGCTTGTCAAAGTCCTTGGGGTTGATGCAGTCGGTGGCGCCAAAGGTGCGTGCCAAATCGAACTTGCCCGGGTTGGTGTCGATGGCAATGATGCGGCCGGCCTTGGCGATTTTTGCACCCTGGATCACGGCCAGGCCGATGCCGCCCAAGCCAAACACAGCCACGCTGTCGCCTTCTTGCACCTTGGCGGTGTTCTTCACGGCGCCCAGGCCGGTGGTCACACCGCAGCCCAAAAGACACACCTGCTCCGGGTTCGCATCGGGGTTGATCTTGGCCAGTGACACCGCGGCCACCACGGTGTATTCACTGAAGGTGGAGCAACCCATGTAATGGAAGATCGGCTCGCCTTTGTAGCTAAAGCGGGTGGTGCCGTCGGGCATCAGGCCCTTGCCCTGCGTGGCGCGCACCGCTACGCACAGGTTGGTCTTGCCTGATTTGCAGAACAGGCATTCGCCGCATTCGGCGGTGTAGAGCGGAATGACGTGGTCGCCGGGCGTCACGCTGGTGACGCCTTCGCCAACTTCCACCACGATGCCCGCGCCTTCATGGCCTAGCACGGCAGGGAACACGCCTTCGGGATCGTCGCCGGACAGCGTGAAAGCGTCGGTGTGGCAGACACCGCTGTGGGTGATCCTGACCAGAACCTCGCCCTTCTGGGGGGGAGCGACGTCGATCTCGACGATCTGCAGGGGTTCTCCAGCCTTGAAGGCGACGGCGGCTCGGGATTTCATGGGGGGTATCTCCGGGTTCAGGGGGGCAATAAACAGGGAAGAAGTCGTTTGCGGTGCAAGGGTCAGGCCTTGGGTGCCGACACAACCTTGAAGCCATGACTTTAGGCCTTGCCGCCGCTGCGTGGTTCGCGTGCCTGAAAACAACTTGCTGGGAGCGGTTGCATGCTGAGAACCAAAGCCGGCGTTGGCCATGAAAAAAGCCCGCAGAAGTCCGCGGGCTTGCAGGCAGACGCGGGGGTCTGCGGCAGGTGTTGATCAGGCCTTGTGGGTGGGAATGTCGCGGCGTGGCGCGCCGACATACAGCTGGCGCGGGCGACCGATCTTGTATTCCGGGTCGCTGATCATTTCGTTCAGCTGAGCGATCCATCCCACCGTGCGAGCCAGCGCAAAAACGCCGGTGAACAGGTTCACCGGAATGCCGATGGCGCGCTGCACGATGCCCGAGTAGAAGTCCACGTTGGGGTAGAGCTTGCGGGAGACGAAATAGTCGTCTTCAAGCGCGATCTTTTCCACGGCCTTGGCCAGCTTGAACAGCGGATCGTTTTCCAGGCCCAGCTCGGCCAGCACTTCGTTGCAGGTTTCCTGCATCAGCTTGGCGCGAGGGTCGTAGTTCTTGTAGACGCGATGGCCAAAGCCCATCAGCTTGACGCCGGAGTTCTTGTCCTTGACCTTCTCCATGAACTCGCCCACCTTGGAAATACCGCCCTGGGCCTGGAGGTCTTCCAGCATGCTGAGCGCAGCTTCGTTGGCACCCCCGTGCGCGGGGCCCCACAGGCAAGCGACGCCTGCCGCGATGGCGGCAAACGGGTTGGTGCCCGACGAACCGCACAGGCGCACGGTGGAGGTCGATGCGTTCTGCTCGTGGTCGGCGTGCAGGATGAAGATGCGGTCCAGAGCGCGTTCCAGTACCGGGTTGACGACGTACTCCTCGCAAGGCGTGCCGAACATCATGCGCAGGAAATTGCCCGCGTAGCTCAGGTTGTTCTGCGGATACATGTACGGCTGACCCATGCAGTACTTGTACGCCATGGCGACCAACGTGGGCAGCTTGGCAATCATGCGGATGGCCGCAATTTCGCGGTGGCGCGGATTGTTGATGTCGGTGCTGTCGTGATAGAAGGCCGACAACGCGCCGACCAGGCCGGTCAGGATGGCCATGGGATGCGCATCGCGACGGAAACCGCGCAGGAAGAACTGCATCTGCTCTGCCACCATGGTGTGGTCGGTCACAAGCTTGTGAAACGTCTTTCTCTGCTCGTCGTCGGGCAACTCGCCGTTCAGCAGCAGGTAGCAGGTATCGAGGTAATCGCAGTTGGTGGCGATCTGCTCGATCGGATAGCCGCGGTACAGCAGCTCACCCTTGTCGCCGTCGATGTAGGTGATGCCGGACTGGCAAGCCGCCGTCGACATGAAACCTGGATCGTAGGTGAACATGCCGGACTGGCCATACAGCTTGCGGATGTCGATCACGTCGGGGCCGATGGTGCCTTGGTACACGGGCAGTTCCAAACTCGGAGCGCCATTGCTGAAGTTCAGGGTGGCTTTGTGGTCAGCGAGCTTCATTTTTCGTTTCCTTAGAGTGTGATTGCCGTTGATAGGGTCCGTGTCGTACACACGGGGCGCGGCATTCGCCGCGAAAGTACGAGGCGCGGCAATCGCCGCGAAAGTCGGGTTGGAGATTTCAGGGTCGCACGCCTGTTGCGGTAGTCCTGGAACCTTCCGGCGCCGCTGCCGTCATCTGCTCAATCATGTGTTGCTCGTTCCTGCATCTCGGTCATGCCCCCGACGACCCACCTGGGCAGGTGGCCTGAGCATCTGCAGGACCTCGCAGGCGGGTGCCAGTGCCAATGCGCCAGTCGGTTCCTTGCGGCGCAAAAGCAAGTCGAGCAGATCGTTGTCCGAGAGGTCCATCAACGATGCAAGCCCTTGGGCGTGTATCGTAGTGAGCTCACTTTCATAGCGCTCAAAAAACTTTTCAATGAAGAGATCATTCTCCAGCAGCCCGCGGCGGCAACGCCAATGCAGCTTGCTGAGCGCCCGCTCGTCGAGGAGGTCGGGGCCTTTGCCGGTTTGCTGGGTGGCCGCAGACATGGTCAGATGGCGCGCCGCACCATCAATTCCTTGATCTTGCCGATGGCCCTGGTGGGGTTCAGCCCCTTGGGGCACACATCCACGCAGTTCATGATGCTGTGGCAGCGAAACAGCCTATAGGGGTCTTGCAGGTTGTCCAGGCGCTCGCCCGAAGCGTCGTCTCGGCTGTCAGCCAGAAACCGGTAGGCCTGCAGCAAACCGGCAGGGCCCACAAACTTGTCTGGGTTCCACCAGAAGCTGGGGCATGCCGTGGAGCAGCTTGCGCACAGGATGCACTCATACAGACCGTTCAACTCGTCGCGCTGCTCGGGTGACTGTAGACGCTCTGTCTCCGGCGGAATGTCGTTGTTGATCAGGTAGGGCTTGATCGAGTGGTACTGCTTGAAGAACTGCGTCATGTCCACGATCAGGTCGCGCACCACCGGCAGACCTGGCAGCGGCTTGAGCGTAATGGTGCCCGGCAGCGTGTTCATGTTGGTCAAGCACGCCAAACCGTTCTTTCCGTTGATGTTCATGGCGTCCGAGCCACACACCCCTTCCCGGCACGAGCGACGAAACGACAGCGCAGGGTCCTGCGCCTTGAGCTTGAACAGCGCGTCCAGCAGCATGCGCTCATGACCGTCGAGTTCGATCTCGATGGTCTGCATGTACGGCTTGGCGTCCTTGTCCGGGTCGTAGCGGTAGATGTTGAAAGTGCGTTTTTGCATGATTTTTCTTTCGTGAGGCGATGCGGCCAACGGTCAGAAGGTGCGAACCTTGGGCGGCACGCTGTCAACCGTCAGGGGCTTGAGGGTCACCGGCTTGTAGGTCATAGAGTTGCTGGCGCTGTGCCACAGCGAATGCTTGAGCCAGTTGACATCGTCGCGGCCGAGCGGGGCCGTGGGGTGATCGGCGTCGTGCTCGTAATCGTCCACCGTATGGGCGCCTCTGCATTCCGTCCGCGCCGCAGCGGACACCATGGTCGACTGAGCGGCCTCAATCAGGTTGTCCACTTCGAGCGCTTCAATACGCGCGGTATTGAAGATTTTCGATTTGTCTTTCAATCCCAGCGCAGCTACCTGCTCGCGCAGTTTGGCCACCTTCTCGACGCCTTCGTCCATGCTGGCTTGCGTACGGAATACGCCCGCGTGCAGCTGCATGGTGGCGCGGATGTCGCCAGCCACGTCCTGCGAGTAGTTGCCGCCAGTGGATTGCTCCAGCTGGTTCAGGCGGGCTAGCGTGCGCTCGCCTGCGTCGGCCGGCAAAGGCTTGTGGACCGCATTGCGCTGGTTGAATTCGACAATATGGCGGCCGGCGGCCTTGCCGAACACCAGTAAGTCCAGCAGTGAGTTGGTGCCCAGCCGATTGGCTCCGTGCACGCTGACGCAGGAGCACTCACCCACCGCATACAGACCGTTCACCACCTGGTTGCTGGTGCCGTCGTGTGTGACCACCTGGCCGTGAATGTTGGTGGGGATGCCGCCCATCTGATAGTGGATGGTGGGAACCACGGGAATCGGCTCTTTGGTGATGTCGACGTTGGCAAAATTGATGCCAATCTCAAACACCGACGGCAGGCGTTTGTGGATCGTCTCGGAACCCAAGTGGTCGAGCTTGAGAAGCACGTAATCCTTGTTGGGCCCGCAGCCGCGACCTTCCTTGATTTCCTGATCCATGGAGCGCGACACAAAGTCACGCGGTGCCAAGTCTTTCATGGTTGGCGCATAGCGCTCCATGAAACGTTCGCCTTCGCTGTTGAGCAAAATCGCGCCTTCGCCTCGGCAGCCTTCGGTCAGCAGCACGCCGGCGCCGGCCACGCCGGTGGGGTGGAACTGCCAGAACTCCATGTCCTGGAGAGGAATGCCGGCTCGGGCCGCCATGCCCAGGCCGTCGCCGGTGTTGATGTAGGCGTTGGTCGATGCCGCAAAGATGCGGCCCGCGCCTCCGGTGGCCAGCAGCACGGTCTTCGCTTCAAGGATGTACAGGTCGCCGGTTTCCATCTCCAACGCCGTCACGCCGACGACATCGCCGTCCTGGTCGCGGATCAGGTCAAGCGCCATCCATTCGACAAAAAAGTTGGTTTTTGCCCTGACGTTCTGCTGGTACAGCGTGTGCAACATGGCGTGACCCGTGCGGTCAGCCGCTGCGCAGGCGCGCTGAACGGGTTTCTCACCATAGTTGGCCGTGTGGCCACCAAACGGGCGCTGGTAGATGGTGCCATCCGGGTTGCGGTCGAACGGCATGCCGAAATGCTCCAGCTCGTAGACCACTTTCGGCGCTTCGCGGCACATGAACTCCACCGCGTCCTGGTCATTCAGCCAGTCGCCTCCCTTGACGGTGTCGTAGAAGTGGTAGTGCCAGTTGTCCTCGCTCATGTTTCCCAGGCTGGCGGACACGCCCCCTTGTGCGGCCACGGTGTGCGATCGGGTTGGAAAGACTTTGGAAAGCGAGGCCACATTGAGACCTGCGAGCGAGAGCTCGAGTGCGGCGCGCATGCCGGAACCGCCGGCTCCGATGATGACGACGTCGAACTTGCGCTTGGTGATGTTGGCGTTGGTGTAACTCATGGAATAAACCTTTGATCGCTAAACGGAGCGTGACGGAGCGCGTGGCTCACAGACGCCACAGGACCTGGATGCTCCAGCCCGTGCAGCCCAATAACCAGACAATGGTGAAGACCTCCAGCAAGAGGCGCAGACCGGCGGGCTTGACGTAATCCATCCAGATGTTGCGCATGCCAACCCACGCGTGGTAGGCCACCGAGAGGATGACCACGAAGGTCAGGAATTTCATCCATTGCGCGGCAAAAATGCCGGCCCAGAGGTCGTAGCCGATAGGGCCTTTCTTGAGCAGCACCTGCGCGAGCAGGGCGATGGTGAATAGCACCATCAAAACGGCCGTTACCCGCTGGCTGAGCCAGTCGCGCATGCCGTAATGAGCACCAACAATGGTGCGTTTGTTTCCGTAATCAGTCATGGGGCGATCCTTGAAGGCAGATGTCGCAAGCAATAAGGGGGGCAATGCGCGTGAGCGCTTCAATACAGGCCGAACAATTTGGCGCCGAGCAGCACAGTCAGCACAATGGCCAGCGAGATGGCGGTGATGCCCGACAGCCGGCCAAAGCGGTTGTTGACGGCGTGGTGATCAATGTCCATGATCACGTGGCGAATGCCTGCAAACATGTGGTGCAGGTAGGCCCAGATGAGTGCAAGCGTGACGAGCTTGACCAGCCAACCCGGCACCATGCCGATGCCTGCCGTGAAGGCAGAGGCGAAACGGTCGAATGAAATTTCTGAAGACACGGAGGTGTCGAAAAACCAAATAATCAGCGGCAGGAGGAGGAAGAGCACCGCGCCGCTGGCACGGTGCAGGATGGACGTCCATGCCGCTGCCGTCATGCGATAGGTGGGCAGATCCGTGAAGGCGTTGATATTGCGAAACTCGGGCCGCTTTTTCGCTATTTCAGTCATTTGGGGCTTTCGTGGATGTAACTGCGTGGTAATTTTCCACGCCGAAGAGTACAAAATTCTATTGCAATGCAGCAACGCGCCGGCGGACGCCGCGCAATCCATACTGCCGAGAAGGCACTTTCTCTCCGCGAGCTTTGCGCATTCAGCTCAATTCGTTGCGGTAATGGTGGCTGTCGGTACGGTACAGACCGCGTCGTAACTCCATCGGAACGTCGTTGTAGGTGTAGGAGGTGCGCGTCACGCTCAAAAGAGGTGTCGACGACGCTGCATGAAGCCAGCTGGATTGTTCGGTATCCGGCAGCACGGCCCGGATCTTTTCTTCAGCGCGCACCATGCGCACGCCATAGACAAGCTCCAGCATGGCGTAGGTAGGGCCGGAAAAATCAGACAGTTGCTGCGCCGTCAGCCCTTTGAACGCCGCGCCGGGCAGCCACAGGTCCTCCAGAATGGTGGGCACGCCGCCAAAAGACAGTACACGCCGCGCCTGAATAACCGATTCGCCTGTCCGCAGGCCCAAAGCGCGGGCCACATCGGCACTGGCGCGCGTGTTCTTGCAGTCGATGATGCGCCGCTCCGCAGGTCCCTCGCTCGCCAGGCTGCCCTGGTCGGGACGTAAACGCAGGAAGCGGTACTGCACCTGTTGCTCGGCATGGGTCGCCACGAAGGTGCCCTTGCCTTGCCGGCGCACCAACAGGTTCTCACCCGCCAGCTCGTCAATCGCTTTGCGGACTGTTCCCTGACTCACCCGAAACCGCGCAGCCAGGTCCATTTCGCTGGGGATCGCTTCGCCAGGCTTCCACTCGCCCGCCTGCAGACTTTGCAGGATCAATCCCTTGATCTGCTGGTACAGCGGGCTGAAGGCGGGAGCAGGCAGCAGAGCGTCGGCGGAAGGGGGCAGGGTAGAGGACATGGCAGCAGTGTTACTGCGCGCTGCCCACTGGTGGCGAGACCATCGGGGCAGCAAAAAAAGAACCGAAAGCGCGTCGAATCATATCTTATATAAGACATAAGACAAGTTGACCACCCGCGAAGATCAGCAGTAAACTCATGGGCTGATCGCGGGGCGGTTTGCGCCCCATCGGGCTTGCGTATGCGAGCCCCGCCTTGCACGTCACCTGTCTTTCAATTCATCGGAGTTCCCATGAGCAAATCGCCCGTTCGCGTCGCCGTCACCGGCGCCGCTGGCCAAATCGGCTACGCCCTTCTGTTTCGCATCGCCTCGGGCGAAATGCTGGGCAAAGACCAGCCGGTGATCCTCCAGCTACTGGAAATTGCCGATGAAAAAGCGCAGAAGGCGCTCAAGGGCGTGATGATGGAGCTTGACGATTGCGCGTTCCCGTTGCTCGCCTCGATGACTGCGCACAGCGACCCGATGACCGCCTTCAAGGATGCCGACTACGCATTGCTCGTCGGCTCGCGCCCGCGTGGCCCAGGCATGGAGCGCGCCGAGCTGCTCGCCGTCAACGGCGCCATCTTCACGCAGCAGGGCAAGGCGCTCAACGCGGTGGCCAGCCGAAACGTGAAGGTACTGGTGGTGGGCAACCCAGCCAATACGAACGCCTACATCGCCATGAAGAGCGCACCCGATCTGCCGCGCAAAAACTTCACCGCCATGCTCCGCCTGGACCACAACCGCGCACTCAGCCAGGTGGCTGCCAAGACTGGCAAGGCTGTGGCTGACATCGAAAAGATGGCCGTGTGGGGCAACCATTCGCCCACGATGTACGCGGATTACCGTTTCGCCACCATCCATGGTGAGAGCGTTGCCAAGATGATCGACGACCAGGAATGGAATGCCAACACTTTCCTGCCCACCGTGGGCAAGCGCGGCGCTGCGATCATCGAGGCGCGTGGCCTGTCGTCTGCGGCGTCTGCTGCCAACGCTGCCATCGACCATATGCATGATTGGGCGCTTGGCACCAAGGGCCAATGGGTCACCATGGGCATTCCTTCCGATGGCCAGTACGGCATCCCCAAGGATGTGATGTTCGGCTTCCCCGTCACCTGCGAAAACGGCGAGTACAAGGTGGTTGACGGCCTCGATATCGACGCCTTCAGCCAGGAGCGCATCGACAAGACGCTGAAGGAACTGACCGACGAGCAGGCCGGCGTCGCCCACCTGCTGTAAGCCAGTCAGCGTTTGCTAGAAGCGAAGCCGTGCTGCACCCGCGCGACGTTCTTCACGACTCTCTGAGCGCGGTCACACACCTGCCGGTATGTGACCACTACAGCGGCACGCCCGAGCGCATGCGCAAGAGCCTGCAGTTGCAGGCCGACATGACAGCCGAGTTCGGCGTATGCGTATTCGACTGCACGTTGGACTGTGAAGACGGCGCTGCCGCAGGCGCGGAAGCTGAGCACGCTGCACTGGTTACTCAGCTGGCTTTGGATGCAGACGCACAGGCGCGCGTGGCGGTGCGGGTGCACCCGGTAGGCCATGCGGCCTTCGCGTCGGATGTCGAGACGATTGTCGGCAAAGCAGGCCATCGCCTCACGCATCTGATGGTGCCCAAGGTCGAGTCATTGGACGATGTGCAGGCGGCTGAGCGCGCCCTTGATGGTGCCGGTGCGCCGAAGTTGCCGCTGCACGTCCTGATCGAGTCGCCTGCGGCGGTTCATCGCGCGTTCGAGATTGCGGCTCATCCTCGTGTGCAGAGCCTGAGCTTTGGCTTGATGGATTTCGTCTCTTCGCACGGCGGGGCCATTCCGGCAACCGCCATGGGCGCGCAGGGGCAGTTTGATCACCCGCTGGTGGTGCGGGCCAAGCTGGCTATTGCATCCGCCTGCCACGCGCACGGCAAAGTGCCATCGCACTGCGTGGTGACCGAGTTTGCTGACGTTGACGCGTTGCAGGCAGCGGTATCCCAAGCGGCCGACCGAATGGGTTTCACGCGCATGTGGAGCATCCATCCGGCGCAGATTCGTCCGATTCTGCGGGCGTTCTCGCCTACCAAGGATGCTGTTGATATTGCTTCTAAAATAATAGCAGCTGGCGCACAGGCTGATTGGGCTCCCATCAGTTTTGAAGGTCAACTTCATGACCGCGCCAGCTATCGATACTTCTGGCAGCTGCTGCAGCGCGCCCACCACACCGGTCGAGCCGTGCCCGAACAGGTACAGCACTGGCTACACGCAGCGTGATGCGTTTCTCCGGTGATTCGGCTGTATGGCTGTTTTAGCATTCGAACGTAAGGCGGGCGCCGGCAGCGACAATGCCGCGCCAAGAGCTCATTGCGGCAGGTTTGATTTTTGTGTCGTCTCCTTCCGCTGATCCCATCTCCCCCACTC
>JBBSRE010000087.1:0-9682 GCA_038243365.1 Burkholderiales bacterium
CGTGCTGGGTTTTTTGTCGTACCAGCTCCTCAAGCTCGATCAGTTCCCCAACATCGAATTTCCTGTGGTGGTGGTGACGGCGGCATATCCGGGTGCTTCGCCCGAAATTGTCGAGAGCGAAGTCACCAAAAAAATTGAAGAAGCGGTCAACTCCATTGCCGGCGTCAACGCCCTCACCTCGCGCAGCAGCGAGGGCAGCTCGGTCGTCATTATTGAGTTCCAACTCTCGGTGGATGGCCGCAAAGCCGCAGAGGACGTGCGTGAGAAAGTCGCCGGCGTGCGACCGCTGCTGCGCGATGAAGTCAAAGAGCCGCGGGTGCTGCGCTTTGACCCGGCCAGCCGCGCGGTCTGGTCGCTGGCGGTGCTGGCCAAGGCGGGCGCAAGCGATGCGCCCTCGCCCCAGGCGCTGACCACCTGGGCCGACCAGGTTCTGCGCAAGCGGCTGGAGAACGTGCGCGGCGTAGGCGCGGTGAATCTGGTGGGTGCGACGCGGCGCGAAATCAACATCTACCTGCAGCCCGAGGCGCTGGAAGCCTTCGGCATTACGCCCGCGCAGGTGGTGAACGCAGTGCGCACCGAGAACCAGGATTTGCCCCTGGGCGCGATCCGCTCGCTGAACCAGGAGCGGGTGGTGCAGATCGATGCACGCGTCAAGCGGCCCGAAGATTTCGGCCGCATCATCGTCGCGCGCAAAGGATCGGGAGCCGCTGGTCAAGCCAGCGGGGGCAACGCGCCGGTGCGCATCGAGCAAATCGCCCGCGTGGAAGACGGGCCGGAAGAAGTGGAAAGCCTGGCGCTCTACAACGGCCAGCGCACGCTGCTGCTCTCGGTGCAAAAAGCGCAAGGCGAAAACACCATCGAAGTGGTCGATGGCCTGAACGCCGCCGTGGCTGCCCTGGGTATTGAACTGCCTGCCGGTATTGAGCTGGCCACCATTGGCGACAGCGCCCGACCCATCCGGGTGGCGGTGCAGAACGTGCGCCAAACCCTGATTGAAGGCGCGCTGCTCACGGTGCTGATCGTGTTTTTATTCTTGAATTCCTGGCGCTCAACCGTGATCACCGGGCTCACGCTGCCGATTTCCATCATCGGCACCTTCTTGTTCATGTATGTGTTCGGCTTCACCATCAACATGATTACGCTGATGGCGTTGTCACTGTGCGTGGGCCTGCTGATTGACGATGCCATCGTGGTGCGAGAGAACATCGTGCGGCATGTGCAGATGGGCAAAGGCAGTTACCAGGCGGCCATGGAAGGCACGCAGGAAATTGGCCTGGCGGTGCTGGCGACCACCCTGTCCATCGTGGCGGTGTTTCTGCCGATTGGTTTCATGGGCGGCATCATTGGCAAGTTCTTCCACGAGTTCGGCATCACCATCGTCGCGGCGGTGCTGATCTCGATGTTTGTCAGCTTCACGCTCGACCCGATGCTGTCGTCGATCTGGGACGACCCGAGCATTCATGCGCATGGCAAGCGTGGGGCCGACACAAGTTTTTACGGCCGCACCATCGGCCGCGTGACCGGCTGGTTCGACGAAGGGACTGAGCGACTCTCACAAGGCTATCAGCGCATTTTGGGCTGGGCCTTGGTGCACAAGATCAAAACGCTGCTGCTGGCAGTGGGCATCTTTGTGCTCAGCCTGTTCATGGTGCCGCTGCTGGGTACCGAGTTCGTGCCGACGGCGGATTTCTCGGAAACTTCGATCAACTTCTACACGCCGGTGGGGTCTTCGCTGGAGGCCACTGAGGCAAAGGCGAAGCAGGTGGAAGCGGTAGTGCGCGAGCTGCCCGAAGTGCGCTACACCGTGGCAACACTCAACACTGGCAGCGCCAACGGCAAGATCTACGCCAATATTTACGTGCGACTGGTGGACCGCAAAGAGCGTGAGCGCGGTGTGGTTCAGCTCTCCGCCCTGCTGCGTGAGCGACTGCACCGCATTGCGGGCATCACCGTGACCCACGTGGGTCTGCTGGACGCCGTGGGTGGACAAAAACAGATTGAGTTTTCGCTCAAAGGCCAGGATTTGCAAGAGCTGGAGCGCCTGACGCGCGAGGTGACTGAGCGCGTCGCCGCGGTGCCGGGGCTGGTGGATCTCGATTCCAGCCTGAAGGCGGAAAAACCTGTCATTGCCATCGATTTGCGGCGGGATGTGGCTTCCGACCTGGGCCTGGCGGTCGGTCCGATTGCCAGCAGCCTGCGCACTTTGATTGCCGGGGAAACGGTGGGCAACTGGCGCGCGCCGAATGACGAAACCTACGATGTGAACGTGCGACTGGCCCCAGAAGCTCGCAGCACGCCGGCGCAGCTCGGTCGCCTGCCCTTCACGCTGCCCGCAGCGGATGGCGGCACGCGCACGGTGCGCCTCAGCCAGGTGGCCACGGTGCGCGAATCCACCGGCCCCAATCAGATCAACCGGCGCGATCTGACGCGCGAGGTGGCCATCAATGCCAACGTCAACGGCCGCTCGACCGGTGAGGTGTCGACCGATATTCGCAAGGTGCTGGAGGGTGTGAAGTTTCCGCCCGGTTACGGCTACCAATTTGGCGGCTCCACCAAGAACATGAACGAAGCCTTTGGCTACGCCCTCTCGGCCCTCTTCCTGGGGGTCGTCTTCATCTACATGATTCTCGCCAGCCAGTTCAAAAGCTTTCTGCAGCCGTTGGCCCTGATGACGGCGCTGCCACTCACGCTGATCGGCGTCGTGGTCACGCTGCTGATGTTCGGCTCTGCGCTGTCGATGTTTTCGGTGATTGGCGTGGTCATGCTGATGGGTCTGGTCACCAAGAACGCCATCTTGCTGGTGGATTTTGCGATCCGCTCTAGAGAAGACCACACCGACGAGCAGGGCCGCCCTGCCCCTGGCCTGCCCCGCTCTGATGCGCTGCTGCTTGCCGCGCGCGTACGCCTGCGCCCCATCCTGATGACCACGCTGGCCATGATCTTCGGCATGCTGCCTCTGGCATTTGCCATCAGTGAGGGGGCCGAGCAGCGCGCCCCCATGGGCCAAGCGGTGATTGGCGGGGTCATTACGTCGTCTCTGCTTACTCTCGTCGTGGTGCCGGTGGTGTACTGCTACATGGACGACCTTGCGCAATGGGCGCGGCGCATGTGGCGCCGGGACGCCACCTAAAATCAAGGGTTTGCCCTAGCTGCCTGTTTTCCTTTTCGTTTTTTCTGGAGATCACATGAACTTGCCCATTCCTTTCTCTACCGCGCCGACTGACGCTGTTGAGCAGGCGCGTTTCAACATGATCGAGCAGCAGATTCGCACCTGGAACGTGTACGACGGCCAGACGCTGGATGTGCTGGGCCGCGTGCGACGTGAGAACTTCGTGCCCCTCGCTTACCGCGCACTGGCCTTTATGGATATCGAGATTCCCTTGCGTGGCAAGGCGGAAACTGCGGCACTGCTGGGCGAGTACATGTTGTCGCCCAAGGTCGAGGCTCGGCTGTTTCAAGACATGCTGCTGCAGCCTGGCGAAACCGTGCTGGAGATTGGTGCCGGTTCGGGCTTCATGGCTGCGCTCTTGGCCCAGGTGGCACGCCACGTGGTAACGCTGGAAATCGATTCCGCGCTGGCGACCATGGCACGCGAGAACCTGCACCGGGCCGGCGTTCTGAACGCCGAAGTCCGCGTGGCCGATGGCTCGCAGTTGACCGCGAGCGCAGGCAGTTTTGACGCCATCGTCCTGAGCGGATCGGTTGCGAGCGTGCCACAAGAATTGCTCTCGCTGCTCAACGACGGAGGCCGTCTGGTGGCCATCGTCGGCGACGAACCCATGATGCGCGCCACCATGGTGCGCAGAACCGGCGATCGTTTCGAGACCAGGCAGCCTTGGGACACAGCGGCCGCGCGATTGCTGAATTTCCCCGATTCACCGCGTTTCCAGTTTTGAGCGAGCGCTTCATGATCGATCAGGTTCGCCCCGCTGCGCTTGCCGCATGGTTTGCTGCGCAGGCGCAAGACCCAGGCGCTGCGGCAGCGTTGCCGCTGGTCCTCGACGTGCGCGAGCCCTGGGAGGTGGCGCTGGCCAGCGTGCGTGCAGACGGCTTCGAACTGTTGGCTTGCCCGATGGGCAGCGTGCCCGCGCAGGTGGCTCAGCTCAGCCCGGAGCGCCCGGTGGCCTGCCTGTGCCACCACGGCGCGCGCAGCCAGCGCGTGGCGATGTTCCTTGAGCAGCAGGGATTCGAGCGGATCGCCAACGTCGCCGGCGGCATCGATGCCTGGTCTGCGGAGCAGGACCCAGACGTTCCACGCTACTGAATTTCGTTTCAGCCCTTCTGTTCAGCATGGGCGCTCAATGCCCATGTGCTCGGCGCGCCGCCGTTGCGTTTCTATCGTCAGCTCTCGAAAGTTCTTCATGCACGCGTTCCGGTTTCTCCCCTTGCTTATCGCGCTGGGCGCTGCCCTGCCGTCGCAGGCCCAGAGCCTGCTGACCATGGTGCAGTCCGCCAGCGAAATCGATTCAAGCTGGCAGGCGGCCCGCGCGCAGCTTGACGCTGCCGAGGGCCGGGCCGGCCAGGCGCGTGCGGGATTGCTGCCCAGCGTGGGGCTGTCCAGTGGGCTGTCCGTGGCGAACACCGAGATCAACCGCCCAGCGGTCAGCGCCAATCCTCAAACGATGAGCGTGGCCATCAGCGCATCGCAGCCGCTCTACCGCCCTGCCAATGGCATCGCCTATGAGCAGGGCAAACGCGGCGTGGACATTGCCCGGGTCCAGCTCGAGGGCAGCACGCAGGACTTGCTGGTCCGTGTGGGCCAGGCTTACTTCGATGTGCTGGTGGCACAGGACACGCTGGCCTTGGTGAGCGCACAGAAATCCGCTGTATCGGAGCAACTGGCGTTCGCCAAGCGCAACTTTGAAGTTGGCACGTCGACCATCACCGATTCGCGCGAGGCACAGGCGCGCTTCGACTTGGTACGCGCGCAGGAAATTGCCGCCGAGAACGATTTGCGCGTCAAGCGCCTGGCCCTTGCGCAGATCACCGGGCTTCCCAACCCTGATCCCGTGCCGCTGGGCGAACCAGCGCGTTTGCCTGAGCCCACGCCCGACGGGGTGATCGCCTGGGTGCAGACCGCGCAGACCGAGCAGCCACAGGTGCGCGTGGCTGCGATTGCTCTGGATGTGGCCCGCCTCGAAACCAGGAAAGCTGAGACCGGCCATTTGCCGACGGTAGACCTGCAGGCCAGCTACAGCGTGGCGCGCTATCCGCGAGGCAACGTCAACCTGCCCAACATCGATTCGCGCACCAACAACGCCAGCGTGGGCGTGGCGCTGAACCTGCCGCTGTTTGCCGGCTACGCCATCCAGAACCGGGTGCGCGAGACCTTGGCACTGGAAGAAAAAGCCCGCGCAGACCTCGAAACCATCCGCCGCGCCATCGCGCAGAACACCCGCGCCGCTTATTTCGGGCTGGAATCCGGCCGTGGCCAGGTCAGCGCGCTGGAGGCGGCGGAGCAGTCAAGCCGCAGCGCACTGGAGGCCAACCGCCTGGGCTACGAGGTGGGTGTGCGCATCAACATCGACGTGCTCAACGCGCAGAGCCAGTTGTTCCAGACCCAGCGAGACCTGGCCCAGGCGCGCTACAACGTGCTGCTGGGTACCCTGAAACTGCGCCAGGCAGCGGGCACGCTTGGGCTGGATGACGTGCGCACGGTCGATGGATTTTTACAAGAAAAAGCACGCTAGCGTTCTATCAGCAAGCGTGAGCAGCTATTACTATTATAGCAATTCGCGTGGATCGCTTCCTTGCTTTGGCGCCTGAATCGCGGCGCCGCCGGGCGACACCGCGCAGTGCCCGAGCAGTGCGTACTCCCCTGGCATAGAGTTCGGCGCACGCGAAAGCGATTGAACATTGGCAGGGGGACCGATTCGTTTTTTAAGGCGGCTTCCAAGTCCTCTCGCTTGCGTTCAATCGATCAGTACCCCACTGTGAACGCGCGCCGAACGTGCTTTGGAGCTTCCGCTTCGTCCAGCATGGCCACCGCAAAATCTTCCATGGAAATGCGAGACACCCCGCGTTCATCCACCACGAGGGTGTCGGTGCCAAGGCGGTAGCGCCCGGTGCGCTCTCCGGGTTCCAGCATGGAGGGAGGCGAAAGATAGCTCCAATCGACACGGGTTTCGCCCAGGCAGAGTTGATATTGCGCTTGGCACGCGCGCGAGATTGCGACGACCGATGCAGGCAGGAAGTCGGGTGCGGTCAAAACCGTTTCGCCGTTGCGCTCGGGCAGCAACAGCCGCGAAGCGCCGCCGACCAGGAGGACGCGCACCCCCGCGGCTGCAGCGCCGTCCAACACCGAGCGGGTCAGTGCTACCAATGTGTCTTCTTGCCCGCTCGGAGGACGCAGCGCACTGATGAGCAGGTCTTGTCCGTGGGTCGTGCCGGTTAGTTGCTGGGCGTCGGATACATCCGCAGCGCAGGGATGTACGCCATCGGGCAGCGTGCCGAATTGCGCCCTGGTTCTGACGACGCCGGTGATCTTGTGCCCGCGCATTAACGCTTCGCGTGCAATGCGCTGGCCGACGCTTCCGGCGGCTCCGTAGAGAGTGATATTCATCCGAGAACTCCTAAGTGGTAACAGTGGCGAGGGTTAGACAGGCTTGGACTTTCCGAGCGTGAGCAGGGCAACGCCGGCGGCAATCAGCGCCGCGCCCACGAACAGGCCGTCAGGCGGCGCTTCGCCTTGCAGAAAGATCGCCACGGGCACACCGACCAGGGCGCCTACGGATCCCAGCAGGCTCAGCAGAACCGGGCCCCCTGTCTTCTGCAGCATGAAAAGCAGCAGGAACATGCCTGCGAAGACTGCGGCTTGGACGGCGATCAAGATGAGCGGCAGCTTGCTATCCATCGGCACCGCCAGAGAGAAGCCGGGCAGGAGCCCCGCTGCCAGCAGCATGACGGCCGCAGCGACCAGCATCCCCGGCGCCAGCGCGTCGGCGGATACGCCCTTGGGCCAGCGCAGCGTGCGGTAGAGGTTGCCGATGGCCAGCAGCACCGGCCCCACGAGGGCAAGAAGAATCCAGAAACTGTCGGCGTCTGGCGCGGAGAGTTTGCGCGCCGCCAGCACACCGGCACCGGCCAGCGCGGCCGCCACGCCGGCTGCGCGGACAGGCTGGAATCGCTCCATCCGCAATGCGATGGCGCCTACATAAGTCAGCAGCGGCGGCAACGAGATGATCAGAGCCACAAAGCCCGCTCCCACATGCGGGACGGCGGAAAAGAAGATCAGATTGGAGCCGGCCACCCCCACCAGCGCAGACACTGCATAGTATTCAAGCGTGCGCGCGTTGACCGGCGGCAGATCCCGTCGCAGCGCCGCCACGATCATCAAGATCAGCGCCGCGCCGCTGATCGACCAGCACAGCAATGCCAGTGGCGGTAGCTGCGCCTCGCCGGCCAACTTCGCAATGTTGGTCGAAAGACCGAGCAAGAATCCGCCTGCCAGAAGGCAGAGCAGCGGGAACCACCACGCATTTTTGCGTTGAGCTACCGGTATCGCTGAATCACACATGTCTTGCTTCCCCTGATTTATCTCGACGTCAAGATACAACGGATATGTCTTGAGGTCAAGTTAGTTTTGTGCGAAGCTCGACGCGTGGACCATGTCGACAGCATCCTTGCCCAATGGCGCCAAGAGCGGCCCGACCTCGAAGTCGCGCCCATGGGCACCATCGGGCGCGTCAAGCGACTCAATCAGGAGCTCGTGCGCGCCATGGAAAAGACCTGGTCTGCACACGGTCTGAACGGCGCCAGCTTCGATGTGCTTGCCACCCTGCGCCGCGCAGGGCCTCCCTTTACGCTGTCGCCGGGCGAACTGATGGCATCGACCATGGTCACGTCAGGCACGATGACCAACCGCATCGACCAGTTGGAAAAAGCCGGCTGCGTCGAGCGGGTCCAGAACCCGGACGACGGCCGGAGTTTTCTGATATCCCTGACTGCACAAGGCCGCGATCTCATCGACGCAGCCGTGACAACGCATGTCCAGACACAGGCAAAACTGGTCGCCGTCATGACAAAAGAGCAACTCGTGCAACTGGACGATCTGCTCAGGCAGTTCCTGGTTGGGCTCAGCCGCAACTGATGAGCATCGAGGTGGTCCCGACGTCGTACCAAAAATCGTCTCTGTCAGGTGGGGTCCGTGGCTCACCCGGCTCTGTGCTTCGCCACGGCGCTGGTCTTCAGATCGCGCATGCCTCGGAGGTGGAGGCTGCCAATAGCGATTCCTGCCCGGTCAGCCGTTCAAGCGGTCAAATGCTCGGGCCAAGTCGGCGATCAAATCGTCCGGGTGCTCGATGCCCACACTCAGGCGAATCATCCCCTCCCCTATCCCGGATGCTGCGCGCACCTCGGGCGCCACAAAGCTGTGCGTGGTGCTGGCCGGATGGCAGGCCAAGCTGTCCACATCGCCCAGCGACACCGCCTGCGTGAACAATTGAAGGCCATCGAGCACTGTGGCTGCGGCCGCGCGCTCGTCCCGGGCCAGTTCGAACGTGACCATGCCGCCGAAGCCGCCCTGCATCTGGCGCTGCGCCAAGGCATGTTGCGGGTGAGAGGCCAAGCCGGGGTAATGCACTGCACGAACAGCAGGCTGCTGCTCCAGGAACCGAGCCACCGCCATAGCCCCCTCACAGTGCGCGGACATGCGCAGCGGAAGCGTCTTGATGCCGCGCAAGAACAGGAACGCCTCCTGCGCTGCCAAGCTTGCGCCCGTGTGTCCCAACCCGGTCTTGCGCACCGGGGCGATCAACGCCGCATTTCCTGCTACCAGGCCCCCCGTGGCATCGCCGTGTCCGCCGAGGTATTTGGTCATGGAATGCACCACCAGATCAAAACCGTGCGCCAGCGGACGCGTCAGGCACGGGGTGCAAAAGGTGTTGTCCGCCACGGTGATGATGCGGTGCGCTGCTGCGATCTGCGCCACGGCAGCCAAGTCGTGCAGGCGCAGGCTGGGGTTGGTCAGCGGCTCGACCCACACCATGCGCGTGGCCGGGCTAAGCGTTGCACCCAGGCCGGTGGCCGTGGCATCCGTTACGCGCAGGCCCCAGCGCTCGGCCAGGGAGCGCAGCAGGCCCTCGGTTCCGCCATACAGCGGGCCCAGGAAAACCAGTTCGTCGCCGGGTGACAGCAAGCCCAGTACGACCGCCGCAGTCGCTGCCGTGCCACTGGCAAACGCCACTGCCGCCTCGGCCTCTTCCAGGTCGGCCATCTTGGCTTCCAGTGCCGCCACCGTAGGGTTGCCGTATCGGCCGTAGCGAAAGCCGTCGGCTTCGCCCGCGAAAATGGCGGCGCCACGCGCCAGGCTGCCGTAAGCAAAAGCGGTACTTTGGGTAATCGGCGTCGCAATGGCGCCGCTCGTGGCATCGGGACTTTGGCCGGCATGGACAGCGCGGGTTCGAAGATGGGTCATGGGAAATGGCTTGGTTGAGCGTGTCGCTGACAGGGTTGTTCATGCCACTGATGCGAGGGTCGTTTTGCTTCTTTTTTTATAGCTTCTTGCGCAATCTGAATAAGGGCGGTTTCAACCCCAAGTGCAACATCAATTGAGCGGCCAGCAGGCGCGCAGTGCCACAGGCGACAGACCCGGCGCAGTTGCTTCCGTAGCATGCACGGCTTGCGGCGCATGAGCGTCGTCAACCTTGTTTTCTGGGAAGCTCTTGACCATGGGCGTGCGACA
>JBBSRE010000088.1:0-9655 GCA_038243365.1 Burkholderiales bacterium
CGCTGGCCAAGAAGGTAGAGACGCACTGGCGCGAGCACGGGCGCGGCGAGCAATTGGTGATGAGCTGTCACGGCGTGCCGGAACGCACCTTGCACCTTGGAGATCCTTACCACTGCGAGGCCCGCAAGACCGCGCGCCTGCTCGGCGAGCGGCTGAACCTCTCGCCAGATCAGATGCGGGTCACCTTTCAGTCTCGCTTTGGCAAGGCCAAGTGGCTGCAGCCTTACACCGAGCCCACCTTGATCGAACTGGCACGCTCTGGTGTCAAACGGGTGGACGTGGTGTGCCCCGGCTTTACCAGCGATTGCCTGGAGACATTGGAAGAAATCAACCAGGAAGCGCGCGAAGCTTTTTTGCATGCCGGCGGCTCCCAGTTTCATTACATCGAGTGTCTGAACGACAGCCCCGCCTGGATCACGGCCCTCTGCGATGTCGCGCAGCAGCACCTCTCAGGCTGGCCGCTTGCGCCAGCCAGCTCGGCGGTGCACGATGCGTCGCGCCAACTGGCTCTGGCAGTGGGCGCGAAGGACTGACTCGCTCGCGTCAAGCGATCGCCTCAGAGCAAACGCTCAACCGCGCAGCTGAAGCGCGTCGAGGAGGGTCCCGGCCACCTGCTCGATCAGCGCCTCGCGCCGTGCGCCTTGGTCGCTTGCCGTGGCGGATGCGCTCTTTGCCGGCGGTAGTCCGCGTGCTGGTGCCAGCGACCGGACTACGTGCCACAGCGCTTGCCGCTCTTCGTCTTCAGTTGCATCTTGGATGGCTACCGGGTGCCCGGACGCCGCAGCGGGAATATCAAGCCTTGCGCTGGCTGCGTGGCCCCGACGCTCCAGCGCGGTGATCAAGCTCAGCAGGCTGTCCGCTAGCGCCAACAACACAGCGTCTTCCAATGTCAGCTCTTCAATGCCCTGCAGCTTGTTGCGCAGCTTGCGCGGTATCTGGCTCCAACCCTGGCTGGCGGCGCCCCCTACCGCGGCGCCCAGCGCGGTCGCCGCGCCCAACGACATGCCGGCCAATGCCACGTCGGCCGCAAAGCCGACCGCAGCGCCCACCGCAGCGCCGGTGCCCAATTTGCGGCCGGCGTCCTGCAGCAGCTCTGGGTTGAACAGGTCGTTTTCCCAGCGGCCGCTGGTCCAGCTGGCCATCTGCACGTCGGCATCGCCCGGCCGAAACCCATATACGCCGAGCACCGCCTGTACGCACGCCTGCATGCCTTCAGCCAAGCCCCGGCGCAAGGTTTGCATCGCGTCTGCACGACGGTCTTCGAGTGACTGCAACGTAGTGGATGACACCGCGACGCGCTGCGCTGCTGCGTGCACCAGCAGGCGCGCCGCCAGCGTGATGGCCGCCGCGCGCCGCTCTCGTCCTTGCCTTGCCAGATAGCCCACCACCGCCTGCAACTCGTCTTGGCGCTCGCGCAGGAGCACGCTGAGATCATGAAACAGTTGGCCCTCAGCGCCCACAAACGGGGCCACTGCGTCGAACTCCATCACGATGTGCAGGTTGAAGCCGGCCAACAGCTCGCGCCAGGCCTGAACCCGATCGCCTGCGGCTGCCATAAAGTTGAGCACCGGCATGACCGGACGCGCGCAGGCGCACAGTATGGCGATTTCACTCCGGTACTTGGGCAATAGCTCCTGCCGGCAGTCGATCACGTAAATGGCAGCATCGGCTTCCAACGTCTTGCGCAGGACCTTGGCTTCCTGCTCAAAGGCGGCATGCGCCTCGGGCCCCGCCAGGAAGGCGCGCACCCGTTCCACCGGGTTGTCGAAGCTGCCCGGCAGGCTTTGCAGATAGTGCTGCAGAGCGACGGCGTCCTCCAGGCCTGGTGTGTCATAGAAGCGCACTGCCGGCGCACCATCGACACGCAGGTCGATGCGCTCTACATGACGGGTCGTTCCCGGCCGGTCGGACACCTCACCAAAGCTCTGCTGCCGCGCCAGCGTGCGCAGCAGCGACGTCTTGCCGACGTTGGTATGCCCGACCACGGCGATCTCGATAAGACGGGCTGGTTCGGGGCGCTTCATGCTGCCTCCAGTGCCCACGGTGCCGCTGCACTGGCGTCGTCAAACACCTGCCATCCACGCAAATCGTTGTCGCTCGTCCAAACGCGCCATCGGTCGAGACCGGCGCGGTTTGAATGGGAAGCGTCTTCTGAGTCACCTGTCGCAGGCTGCACTGCGAAAGTCAGAGCGCACTGACCCGCGCACAGCCCCGCCCCACGCAAAAAACGCAGCGTGCCACGATCAGGTGAAGCCTGTGGATTGCAGACCACCAGAAGTCGCGCAGGCTGCAGGGACGCGAGTTGCGATTGGAGCTGTACTTGCTCAGGCATGGAGCCCGCGATGCACACTGCGATGCGCGCGCTGGATTCGAGCGCAGCAGGAAGCCAGTCACCGTCGCAGCCCAGCTCGAATCCCACCACCGCAAAGCCCGTGTGCGGAACACCGGTGTCCGGACGCGCGCGCGAGGTGTCACGCGGTCCTGGATGTTCGGCATCCGTGACCTCTGCTCGCTCCAGCGCCTGTAAGCGCGCGCGCAATCGTTGGTAGTACGGATCGGTCAGATCGATGTCGACGCGCCGGGCCGCGCGGCGCATCACCCAGGCACACCAGACAACGCACAACGCACGTGGCAAAAGACCGTACAGCGCCACGCAGGCCAGCAGCCAGGCGGCTGCCTCGCGTGCTGGCCAAGCTCCAGCGCGCTCCATTCCGGATAACGCGCCAGTCCCTGCGCCAGCCGCTGCAGCCGTTGGGGACAAGTCCGGCACGGGTACCCCGAGCAGGCTGGGCAGATAGCCAGTCACACGGGCAAACGCGGCAAACCACTCGGGCGCCAGGATGGTGGTCTCCCAAGTCAGCTGGTACTCACGAAAAGCGAAGGCAAACAACAAACCCAGCAACACGAAGCCAAACCCGAAGGTCCATATCAAATGGCTGAGCAGACCGAAAGCCCACGGTGATAGACGTTCGCGCACCACCAGCAAAGTGCCAGCCTGCATCAGTGAAGCAGTCTGCGGTCCGCGCCACATGGGAAGCCGCACGACGCCCGCCATCAGCCAGCGGCCGATAGACAGGCCGCCGCCGGGACGCCGCTGGTTGCGCGCCAAGGGAATGGACACCAGCCAGAACAGCAGACTCACGCTGTGAAAACCGAGGGCTGACACGAAACCACTGGCGGCATTGATGCTGCGTCCGTCGGTCAGCACTGAAAACAGCAGGCCATTGGTCAGGGCCAGGATCGCTCCTGCCACCAACAGAAGCAACAGCCACCCGGCATCGCGCACGCGCTTCATCTGTGCGGTCCAGCCCAATCGCTGGCCAAGAAGCCAGGCGCGTTCGAGCAGCTGATCCTTTTCCGTTGCTGGAAGACGCTGCGCCCGTGCCAGCGCCTGAGAGTCGTCCAGCGGTCCGGCCTCCTCGGCCAGGCGTACAGCCTCGGCGAGCCAAACCTGCTCCCAGCGCAGGTGAGCTTCGCGGCTCATTTGCTAGGCCCCGTTGCTCTTTTTTCACAGCGCCGCATCACCCGTCGCGCGATCGTCTGACAGACGGAGGATGACTTTGGCGATGAAATAGCGCTTATGGCGCAAGATTTGCCGCCAACCACCCCCAAGATTCCACGGAGCCCGACCATGAAACGCCCTTCCAGACCCCGCATCGCCGTCTCGCGGTCGCTGGTGGCGTTCTGTGTCACGGTGACGCTTGCGCTGGTTGCGTCACTGACGCAGCTTTTGCCGGATGTGACGGCGCAATCCGCCGACGCCATGTCTCGCATGCCCGATGGCCTTGACCAAATGCTCTCTGGCTCCGGGCTAGACGCCGTCAAATAGTTAACACGCACGTACATATTGCGCGCTACTTTTCCCGCGGCGCAATGGGCGGCGTAACGAGGTCCATGCGCCGCTGAACCCGTGCCGCCTCGTCTTTCATGCCGGCCGCTTGCGCAATTTTGAGCTGCACGCCCAACCAAGCCAGCAGAGGGCGCGACCATCCCTGACGGGACGCGGTATCGACAGCGTACGCCACGAGTGCCGGCGACGCCTCACCACGCGCAAAAATCACACCAGCCGCCACCAACGCCGCTAATGGATCGGAAACGTCTAGCACGGCGACAGCCTGCGGCGGCGAGACGCTTGCGGCCAGGCGTTGTGCCTCCGGCAACAACGGTAGATCAGCGGAAACTGCTTTGCCCTCCAGATACCTTGCATACGCCTGTTCAGCCGGCGAAGCATCTTGAGCCAAGGGCTGGAATGCAGCGCAAGGGCCGATCACCAAACTAGCCACCTGAGCGGCACATCGCAACAACTCAAGGCGCGCAATCTGCACTGCGTCTCCCGTGCGCGCCAACTCTTCCCTGGCACGCGCAAACTCGGCTGTCTCAACACGCTTGTCTCCCTCGAAATAAGCCTGCACTGCCCGGTCGGACGCCCCTTTGGCACTCGATTGCCAGTTCGGTGCCGGGGTTTTCGTACCGCATGCCGCGAGAGCCAGACAGAGAGCCATCGCGCCGGTTACGCGTGTCAAGTGGATGTGGCGCACAACCATCATGGCAACACAATCTGCTTGTCGCGCGCGAACGGCCAGCGACGGTTGATATCACTGACGAGGCCGTCGACCTTGCGCAGGCTGGCTTCCACCTGGGAACGCAGTGCACCCAGGTCAGCGGTGCCTTCACGTACGTTGGCACCCACGGCCTCGGCCTGCTCCAGAACGCCTTGCACCTGCACGAGGCTGCCACGCGCGTCGTTCAACAGCTTCCTCATTTCGATCACCGTCGCGCGCACTTCTGGCACCACCCCGCCAGTGCCAAACACCTGCTTGTCCGCCCGCGCAGCGATACCGTCAAGGCGTGACAGCAAAGCGTTGGTCCGCTCCAGCGTCTGCACGACTTTCTTGGCATCTCCCTCGTCTCCCATCAACAGCCCGAGCGCGCCCTGCGGCCCTTGCAAACGATCGGTGAGCTTTTGTACGTTGCCAAGGCTGGCTCCCAGCGCGGATCCAGCGCTGGTCATGGATTTGAGGTTGTCGAGCAGTTCCCGCGCAGATGACATCAGTTGGGGGATTTCCGCGGTGGCGTCGCCGCGTAGCACCGGCCGCTCGGCGCCGTCCGGGAGTGGCGGGTCTTCCAAAATGCCGCTATAGGCTCGAATTGTGGTGCCCCCAACGATGCCCCGCACCATCGTGAACACACTGGAGACACGCAACCAGTGCGCATCCTTCTCTGGAACATCGACCAATATCCGCGCATTGCCGTCTTGCGCCAGCTCGATGTCTCGCACCCGCCCGATGGGAAAGCCCGAGAACGTCATGTCCATTCCCACGACGACTCCTTCGGAATCGTCAGCCTTGAGCACAAGGCGCTGCGTCGGCTCGAAGGCGCCGCGCGCATACAACAAATAGACCGCCGAACCCAGCACCAGCGCCACAGTGAAAAACAGCAAGGCGAACGCTTTGACGCGAAGATGCGCCACCGGTCGGATGATGTCTTCCTCGGAGGGAGCCACGGGCACACCAGCGTCGCGCCGGGGAAGGTGATCGGGTAGGTCTGGATGCATGGGACACGAAGTCGGTGGGTGCTGCTTGAATCAATAGTAATTGCCTACGAGCGAGACAATCTCTATCAAAAGCAGCACGGCGAACATGCGAGCCAGGCCACCCAGCTCAGTTCGGCGGGAATCCACGCCATCGTTGTACATGCCAGCGGTCATAGGGATCACGGCAATCGCCAAACTGAAGAAAAGAGTCTTAAGTGTGAAAACCACTGTGACTTCAGGTGAAAACACGTGACCAAACATGCGCGTAAAGGCATCGAGCCCTGCGGTGCTGATACCGAACACGCTGAAATACGACATACACAGTGCCACTACGCAAGACAACGCAGCCAGTGTCAGGCTGGCAAAGGCCGCTGCCACTACGCGCGGCAACAGCTCCATGCGCACCGGGTCCGCACCTGCCTGCTCCAACCGAGCCAAATGCCCGGACTGGCGCAGCGCCGCAAGTTGCTCCCCGGCAGGAATCGCGCAACGCATTGCCACAAACATGGACGAGGTCAGGGGAATGAGCTCCAGCACCAGTACCCGGATGACCATTTCCAGCGCATAACGCGAGAGTCCGTAGCTGAGCGCGGTGACCACCACGATCCGCGTGATGACGAGACTCAGAAGCGCCGCCAGCACGGTAAAACCCAAAAGGATGGGAGCCGTGTCCAGATAGATCCGGTGCGCAAGCAATTGGCGCCCCTTGCGACCATAGCTTGACGGAGACAGCACCAGCACCATCGCGACCGCGCCCAGATACACGATGCGCCACCACGCCAGCGCCCATCCCCACACAGCCCGTGCGAGTCGGTCTGGCAGGCCGTGAATGGTGTGTTCCAATTGCATGATGCGATCATAGCTCGCGTGCCAGAATAAAAGGCGAAAAATGCCTCCAACGCCCATAGGCATTGCGCGAACAGCTATATTTTATATAGCAAACATCACCCTTCGGATTCAACTCGGTCGGGGGTATCTGGACGAATCATCAAACCCTGCTTCTCTAGCAGCCGCTGATGGCGCGAAAACCTGGAACTGCGCCTCACCAATGTTCTTGGTTGCACAACGCCCCTGTTGCGTCTTATGGCCAGCAGCCCTTGCATTTGCCGCCAGGCACCCCGATCAGAGGCGCCACTTTTCCAGCAGCTTTTCGGGTCCGAGGCTGTCGTAGGTTTCGAAGGGTTGGTGAATCCATGGATTGGTGGGCAGGAACTCCACCGAGTAATCAGCTTCGAAAGTTGATACGCCTTTGGTCCAAATCACGGCGGACCGCAGTTCGGTAATCGGGTCGTAATTGGTTTTGAGCATGTCAATCACTGCGTGCAAGGTATGACCAGTGTCGGCCAGATCGTCCACCAGCAAAACCCGCCCAGCAATCTCCCCCTTGGGCGTCGTGATGAAGCGCGCGATGTCCAGATGCCCCTGCACCGTGCCAGCCCCCGCGCGGTACGAGCTGGTCGACATGATCGCCAGCGGTTTGTCGAAAATGCGGCTCAGCATGTCGCCTGGCCGCAGTCCTCCACGCGCCAGACACAAAATGGTGTCGAACTCCCATCCCGACTGATGCACTCGCAGCGCCAGCTTCTCGATCAGGTTGTGGTACTCGTCATAACTGACGTAGAGATGCTTTCCGTCTTCAGTCAACATCGGACACTCCAGGTTTCATTGAGGCAACGCTGAACGTGCCGCCGGGACAAGACCTAAGCTGCGTCAAACAGCCAGGAACGGGTGTTGCATCATGATCGTGTGATCACGGTCGGGGCTGGTGGAGACAATCGCCACGGGAACGCCGGTCACATGTTCGATGCGTTGCAGATACAGGCGCGCAGCAGCTGGCAGCGAGTCGTACTGCGTGACGCCCACGGTCGACTGTGTCCAACCATCCATCCGTTCGTACACCGGGTGGCAGCGCGAAATGTCGTCTGCCCCCATGGGGAGGATGTCGATATGCTCACCGTCGAGCTCATAGCCGGTGCAAAGCAGAAGCTCTTCCAGCCCGTCCAAAACGTCGAGTTTGGTAATGCAAAGCCCCGTCAGACCGTTGACCTGAGCGCTGCGCTTGAGGAGTGCTGCATCAAACCAGCCACAACGGCGGCTTCGCCCTGTGACTACGCCTTTTTCAGCTCCAACGGTGGACATGTGGTACCCGGGGGTACCCGGTTTCTCCCAGTCGAGCTCCGTCGGGAACGGCCCACCGCCGACGCGGGTGCAGTAGGCCTTGGTGATTCCAAGCACGTAATGCAGAAGGCCAGGGCCGACGCCAGAACCGGCGGCGGCATTGCCCGCCACGCAGTTGCTGGACGTCACGTACGGGTAAGTTCCGTGGTCGATATCAAGCAAGGTGCCCTGCGCACCCTCAAACAGCAGGTTTTCGCCGGCCTGATGGGCATCGTTGAGCTCACGCGACACGTCGGCCATCATCGGCTTGAGTCGCTCGGCATCCCGCATGGCAGCGTCGTAGACGGTATCGAAATCAATTGGGTCCGCGTTCAAGTAAGTGGTCAGCACGTGATTGTGAAGATCCAGTACTACGCGAAGCTTGGCGGCGAATCGATCCGGATGCTTCAAGTCTTGCACCCGCAGCGCGCGGCGCGCGATCTTGTCCTCATAAGCAGGACCGATACCCTTGCCAGTGGTACCGATGCGCTCCGTTCCAGCAGTCTCGCGACCGGTTTCCCGCGCAGCGTCCAGCGCTGCATGAAACGGCAGGATCAGCGGACAGGCTTCGCTGACTCGCAGGCGCGAGCGCACTTCCACACCAATCGCTTCAAGCCGATCGATTTCCTTGAACAGCTGTTCAGTAGAAAGCACCACGCCATTGCCGATGTAGCACTTCACGCCCGGCCGCATGATGCCGCTCGGAATCAGGTTGAGGGCAGTTTTGACGCCGTTAATCACAAGCGTGTGGCCGGCGTTGTGACCGCCTTGAAAGCGCACCACACCCTGTGCGCTTTCCGTCAGCCAGTCGACCAGTTTTCCCTTGCCCTCGTCGCCCCACTGCGTGCCTACGACGACGACATTGCGTCCTTTGGTACTGTTCATCTCACATCCGGTTCAGAAATCAAACACCGCTCGGCAAGGGCCGAGCCACCCATTCCCCAGCCACGCAGGCCAGTTCCCTGTCGCAGCAAAATTCATCTAGCTCACTGGCCTGGCCAGGCAAGGCACATACCACTGTTTCGCCGCTGGCCCGCAGCGCAGCGATCGCAGAGCGCAACGGCTTCGAATCACCCCATGGGGCATGGATCGCCCCACGGAGACTGCGCGCAGGCGCGATGGTGACGAGCTGCTTCAAGTCCATTCCGAAGCCGACTGCCGGACGACCACGACCGAAGGCTGCGCCCACGGCGTCGTATCGCCCCCCTCTCGCAACCGGCTCGCCGGCGTTGTCGGCATAGATGGCAAAGTGAGTGCCACTGTAGTACGCGTAGCCACGCAGGTCGGCCAAATCAAAAGTCACACGCGCGCCAGAGACTCGGGATGCAAGCCATTCAAGATCGTTCAGCGCTGCGGTGATTTCGACGGTTGCAGGAAGAATCGCCCTGGCCTGAATCAGTACGCTGTCATCGCCGTACAACTGCAACAACGCCATGAGGCCCGAACGCGAAGTCTCTGGGAAAGTACCAATCAACGCTTTCAAAGCACTGGCATCTTTGGCAGCCAGCGCGGCATAGATCGCGTTTTTTTCAGTTGAAGTCAGAGACACGGGATCCAGCAAGCTACGCACCACCCGAATGTCCGCCATGTCTACGCACAAATCACCGATCTGTGCTTCGCTCAGGCAGGCCAACGCCAGCTCCAGGCTCTCCTGGTCAGCTTCCCGGCCGGCATGACCGTAAATTTCAGCGCCGAACTGCAACGGCTCACGTGAGACGTGGGGCCGATCAGGCCAAGTGCGCAACACCGGTCCGCAGTAGCACAGGCGAGCCACGCCCCGTCGATTGAGAAGATGCGCGTCGATCCTAGCCGCTTGCTGCGTGGTGTCAGCGCGCAGACCCAGCATGCGCCCAGACATCTGGTCGACAAGCTTGAATGTTTGAAGGTCCAACGCTTCGCCGGTCCCTGTGAGGAGCGAATCGAGATGCTCAAGCAACGGCGGCATGATCAATTCATAGCCGTAGC
>JBBSRE010000089.1:0-9587 GCA_038243365.1 Burkholderiales bacterium
ACGCGAGTTCTCCGGCATTTATTGCGCCGTGATCGGTGCGGGCGAGCACAGCGGCAAGCTCGGCAACGTGCTGGAGCGTCTGGCCGACGACCTGGAAGAGCGCCAGGCGCTCAAGTCCAAACTGATTGGCGCCGCGCTGTACCCCGCCATCGTGACCCTGGTCGCCATCGTCATCGTCATTTTTTTGGTCAGCTACGTAGTGCCGCAGGTAGCGGGCGTGTTCGCAGGCTCGCGCCGCGCGCTGCCTTTCCTGACCGTGGCCATGCTGGCCATCAGCAGTTTCGTGCGGAATTACGGTCTCTGGATGCTGCTTGCTCTTATTTTGGGAGCTATCAGCGCCCGCTACGCTTACGCTAGCGCCCGTTTTCGCTCCAAGTTTGACGCCTTCTTCCTGCGCCTTCCTTTGGTGGGGCGGCTGGCACGTGGCTACAACGCAGCGAGGTTTGCCAGCACTCTTGCCATGCTGGCGGGCGCCGGTGTTCCCATCCTGAAAGCACTGCAGGCATCCGCCGAGACGCTGAACAACCGCGCCATGCGCGAAGACGCGCTGGATGCGCTGGTGCAGGTGCGCGAAGGCGCTCCGTTGGCCTCGGCTCTGGCGCAGAAAAAGCGCTTTCCCGGTTTGCTGTCGATGTTCGCCCGGTTGGGCGAGCAGACCGGCCAGCTGCCGGTGATGCTGCAGCGGGCCGCCGTCCAACTCTCGACCGAAGTGCAGCGGCGCGCGATGCAGTTAGCGACGATCCTGGAGCCGCTGCTGATCGTGGCGATGGGTCTGGTGGTGATGATGATCGTGCTGGCGGTGCTGCTGCCGATCATCCAGCTCAATCAATTCGTGAAATAACCCGTCTCATGCCTGTCAGCCTGCAAGACAAACTGGTCGTCGCGATCTCGTCGCGTGCGCTGTTCGACTTCGAAGAAGAGAACCGCATCTTCGATACGCAGGACCCGCGTGAATACATGCGCCTGCAGCAAGAACGCCTGAATGTGCCGGCCAAGCCGGGCGTGGCGTTTGCGCTGGTGCGCAAGTTGCTCGCGTTCAATGCAGGCGCGGTGCAGCGGGTGGAGGTGGTGATACTTTCGCGCAATGACCCGGTGACGGCGCTGCGGATTTTTCGTTCCGCACAGAACGAGGGCCTGGCGCTGGAACGCGGTGTTTTCACGCAAGGGCGCGACCCGTTTCGCTACTTGCGGCCGCTGGGCGCGCACCTGTTCCTGTCGGCCAACGAAAACGATGTGGGGGAAGCCTTGCAGCTGGGGTTTCCTGCGGCCAGGGTGCTTACCGAATCCATGGCGGCGGGCAGTAACTACCCGGATGAGCTGCGCATTGCCTTCGACGGTGATGCGGTGTTGTTCTCGGACGAATCCGAGCGCATCTACCAAGAGGGCGGGCTGGAAGCCTTCGTCAGCCACGAGACCATGAACGCCGCCCTGCCGATGACAGAGGGGCCTTTCAA
This sequence comes from Burkholderiales bacterium, assembly GCA_038243365.1. Lineage (GTDB taxonomy): Bacteria > Pseudomonadota > Gammaproteobacteria > Burkholderiales > Burkholderiaceae_C > Simplicispira. The sequence goes on from JBBSRE010000089.1 coordinate 1,455, forward strand.
ACCGCTACTGGCTGCGCTGCACCAGTTGCAACAACAGGCCGATGTCTCGGGCATGCGGCTGCGCATTGCCCTGGTCACCGCACGCAGCGCGCCCGCGCACGAGCGCGCCATCAACACGCTGATGAAATGGAACTTGGCGGTGGATGAAGCCATGTTTCTGGGCGGGCTGGAAAAAGGGCCTTTCCTGCGGGAGTTCGAGCCAGATTTTTTCTTCGATGACCAAACCGGCCATGTGAGCTCCGCAGCACGGCACGTGCCGGCTGGCCACGTACGCAGCTTGGCGCCGGTGCGACCTTAGGCCCCAAGCCCGGAGCACACGCTGTAGGCGCGCACCGGCAGTTGCGCCTCGGTGGCCGACGAAGGGCCGCTCGCGCACTACGATGCCGCGCATGAACCCCAAACACTTCAAAGCCTGGCTGGCGACCTTTCTGGTCATGTTGGTGATTGATGCGCTGTGGCTGGGCGTAGTGGCGCGCAGTCTTTATCAGCAGGAAATGGGCGGCCTGATGGCGAGCCAGCCCCGCTGGATGGCGGCGCTGGCTTTCTACCTGTTCTACCCGGTAGGTCTGGTGATCTTTGCAGTCCGGCCGGCGCTGGACAGGGGCGGTGCCGGCCGCGCTGCATTGCTCGGTGGCTTGTTTGGCTTCTTCGCCTACGGCACCTACGACTTGACCAACCTGGCTGTGGTGCAGAACTGGCCCATGGCGCTGAGCTTCATTGATTTGGCCTGGGGTACTGCAGCCAGTGCGGCGTCGGCCGCCACGGGCACTGTGATCACCAGATGGTGGGTGCGCCGCTGAAGCCAGCGCGATCCAGAGGCTGCGCCCGTCGCCAAGCATGGACTCGCACGCGCGCGACTGATCGCGCAGGGCCTAGCGGACTGACGCTTTAGTTGCCGCCGGTGCGCTTCACCGATGGATCAGCATACGTCAACGGCTCGTTCTTGGCCTGTTGCGCCATGCGCTCGGCCAGAGTGGTCTTGTTGACATCCTGAGCCATCTCGATGGCACTGCCACTGGCCCGCCACATCGACTGCAGCAATTCCAGCAGCTGCTTGTAAACCGGCTCCTTGGGCGGCTCTACAGGCTGCTCGACCTCTTTCTTTTCCTGCACCGCGGTCCAGTCGCGGTTCGCCTGATCAGGATCTGACGGTTTCTCAGGTGTTTTGACGATGGCGCCCTCACCGAGCCTATCCATGGATTCCACCGGATTGGGGGCGTGCACCGGTCGCACCGGCACCGCGCCGGACGCCCCGGTGGAGTAAAGATCGGCGCCTTGTGGACGCCAACTGGTCGAGCGGTCAAGGGGGGGCAGTGGCATGGCAGTGGCCTCGGAAGCTGGAAGGCAAGCCGGGTTTCCGCCCGTCTCGTAACGGTATTTCGGCAAATAGAAGGGGAAATTGAGGTCTTTTCTGCCTTTTAATTCAAAACAAGGGTTTTCACTGAGGTGCGATGCCCTGCAACTACAAGAACCGCTCCAGAAGCCGCTGCGACGGGGGATCCAGATCGGCCGTGTTGGTGATGCGGTATTGCACCCCTTCACCACTGGCGATCAACAGCCGGGTGCGTCCCTCCAGGCGGCGAATGTCTTCCTCGGCCTTCAGGGTGAACTGCGTGTGGCCGCGGTCGGTTTCCACCGTCCAGACACTGGGCGTGGCAAAGCTCGAAACCGCCGTAATCCGGCTGATGGCCGGGCAGAACTCGCGCACGGCCAGTTCTTCGGCCACCAGTGCCTGCATGGCTTCGGGCAAATCATCAAAGTGCTCTACCCAGAGCAGCTCGTGCCCGTCTGCGCCCACCAGCGAGAGACCCTCCGAAGGTGCGCCCACGGGAAAAGCACGCACCGGCTGCACGCCGACGTGCTCCTTGCCGCCCGATAGCGTGAGCGCCAGGCGCCCATGGGCATCGCGCGACAGACGGCAGTGGGTCAGATCAGGGTGTGTCATGGCTGGCCTTCGTCTGGGATTGGCAGGGCAATCGGGCTCACCAGCAATACGCCGGCGGCCTGAGCGTCTTCTTCGGCGCGGCGGGCCTGCGCTTCGTACAGGCGCCAATAGGCGCCGCGCTGCTCCATCAGCATGTCGTGCGGGCCCACTTCAACCACTTCGCCGCGGTCCATCACCACCAGGCGATCGGCCTTGCGCAGCGTGGACAGGCGGTGCGCGATGGCGATGGTGGTGCGGCCCTGCACCAGGTTGTCGAGTGCTTTTTGAATTTCCTTTTCGGTCTCGGTATCCACCGCGGACGTGGCTTCGTCAAGGATGAGAATGCGCGGGTCTATCAGCAGCGCCCGGGCAATGCTGATGCGCTGGCGCTCGCCTCCCGAGAGCCCTTGCCCGCGCTCTCCCACCAGCGAGTCGTAACCGTGTGGCAAACGCAGGATGAACTCATGCGCATGTGCAGCACGCGCAGCCGCCACGATTTCAGAGCGCGTAGCGTCTGGCTTGCCATAGGCGATGTTCTCGGCAATCGTGCCAAAGAACAGAAATGGCTCCTGCAGCACCAGGCCGATCTGGCCGCGGTAATCGGCGACCGCGAAGCGGCGAATGTCGATACCGTCGAGGGCAATGGTGCCTTCGGTCACATCGTAGAAACGGCAGATCAGGTTCACCAGTGTGCTCTTGCCTGAACCGCTGTGGCCCACCAGGCCAATCATTTCGCCGGGGCGGATGTCAAGGTCCAACCCCTTGATGACCGAACGGCTTCCATAGCGAAAGCCCACCCCGCGCAATCCGATCGCGCCCCGCACGCGTTCCGGCATGGGCACCGGGTTGGCAGGCTCTGGCACGTTGCTCACATGGTCCAGGATGTCAAAGATACGCTTGGCGCCAGCCGCTGCCTTCTGCGTCACCGAGACGATGCGGCTCATCGAATCGAGCCGCCCGTAAAAGCGGCCGATGTAGGCGATGAACGCGGTTAACACACCGACGGTGATCTGGCTTTTGGACACCAGCCAAATGCCAAAACCCCAGACCACCAGCAGGCCGATCTCGGTGAGCAGCGAAACGGTAGGCGTGAACAGCGCCCAGGTCTTGTTCAGCTTGTCGTTCACTTCCAGGTTGTGCTGGTTGGCGGCGTGAAAGCGCTCCGCCTCGCGCTTTTCCTGCGCAAAAGCCTTGACCACGCGGATACCGGGAATGGTGTCGGCCAGCACGTTGGTGACCTCACTCCAGACCCGGTCAATCTTCTCAAATCCGGTGCGCAGGCGGTCGCGCACCGTGTGGATCATCCAGCCGATAAACGGCAAAGGCACCAGCGTGACCAAGGCCAACCAGGGATTGATGGAGAACAGGATCGCCGCCGTCATGCCGATCATCAGCACGTCCGTGACGAAATCGAGCGCGTGCAGTGACAGAAATACGTTGATGCGATCCGTCTCCGAGCCAATGCGCGCCATCAGGTCGCCAGTGCGCTTGCCACCGAAGTAGTCGAGCGACAGCCGCAGCAAATGCTCGTACGTGGTGGTGCGCAAATCTGCGCCGATGCGCTCGGACACCAGCGCCAGAATGTAGGTGCGCGCCCAGCCCAGCCCCCAAGCCAACAGTGCCGATGCCAACAGGCCGCCCAGGTACAGCAACACCAGCTGCGTGGGGATTTGCTGGCCGTTCTGAAACGGAATCAGGATATCGTCGATCAGCGGAATCGTGAGGTACGGTGGCACCAATGTGGCGGCGGTCGACGCAAGCGTCAGCGCAAAGCCGGCGGCGAGCTGCTTGCGGTAAGGCCGCGCAAAGCGCCACAGCCGCAGCAGCACCCAGGTGGAGGTCTGATGAGGCTGGGCTCGGGCGCAGGCGGGGCACTCATCCGTGTCGGGCGGCAGTTCTGCGTGGCACTCCGGGCATTGCGGGCACTGCGGTGCGCCGTCCTCGGAGTCGCCAGCATGGTCATGCAGCCCCTTTTGCTCAACTAGAGCGACTTGTTGATCGAAACGCTTGACCAAGCGCAAGGCAGCCGGGTTAAGGGAAAGCGTGAATCTCCACAGTGCCAGCCGACGCGTCCTGTCGTGCAGCTCCAGCGTGCCGACCCCGCCGTGGTCCACCACCCGCAGAGCCAAGCCAGGATCGAGCGGCCAGGCGCGCCAGCCGGTCTGCGCGTCGTGCGCCAGCAACCGGTGCGCCGTAAGAACCAGACTCGCCTGAGCAAAGCGCAGTTCAGCGCTGAGGTCAACCTGCAGGCTGGAGAGCACGTTTTCTTGGGGAGCGAGCTGTTCTTCCAGCCCTGACGGCATCAATTGCGGCGCAGTGCCGGGGTGTTCCAGGAGGGAGTGTTGTTGCATCTTGTAGTGAAGGCATACCGCAGGAGCGGCCATTGCGCAGTGGCGCAAGGTGTCCGGCGCCAGGCCGGCCCGCGAATTTTCTCCTAAAGCTGCAAGCACCCGTCAACGGTATGCTTGTGACCCTGTTCTCCGGCGAGCACCCCGCCTCGTGGTGTCGCCCTGACCCAGGCCAACTGGCCCTGTGCTGCGTCCCATGACTCCATTCAAAAATATCGACCTGCTTCGCATCAACTACCTGCGTGGTCCCAACATCTGGACCTATCGCCCAGTGCTGGAGGTCTGGCTAGACCTCGGCGCACTGGAAGATCATCCGTCGCACCAGTTAGCAGGCTTCAACGACCGACTTACCGCCTGGCTGCCAGCGCTGATCGAGCACCACTGCGGTGTCGGCGAGCGAGGCGGCTTTCTGCAGCGCCTGCAGGAAGGCACTTGGTGCGGGCATGTGCTGGAGCACGTCGTGATTGAGCTGCTGAACCTAGCCGGTATGCCCACTGGCTTTGGTCAGACGCGGAGCACCTCCAAAACCGGCGTTTACCGCATGGTGTTCCGTGCGCGCGAAGAGCAGGTGGCGCGCAGCGCGCTGGCCGAGGGCCATGCGCTCATCATGGCCGCCATCAACGACCAGCCTTTTGATGTGCCCGCTGCCGTGGCGCGTGTGCGCACGGTGGTGGACGACCGTTATTTGGGGCCGAGCACTGCCTGCATCGTCACCGCAGCCGCCGACCGGGGCATTCCGCACATCCGGCTCAACGACGGCAACCTGGTGCAAATCGGCTACGGCGCAGCGCAGCGCCGCATCTGGACCGCCGAGACCGAGTTCACCAGCGCTATCGCCGAAGGCATTGCCAGCGACAAGGACCTTACGAAAAGCCTGCTCAAGGCTTGCGGCGTGCCGGTGCCCGAGGGCCAGGTGGTCGACAGCCCGCAAGCTGCGTGGAAAGCGGCGCAGGACATCGGCCTGCCCGTGGTGGTCAAGCCTTCTGACGGCAACCACGCGCGCGGCGTCACGCTCGATTTGCGCAAGCGCGAGGACATCGAAGCCGCCTGGCATGTGGCCGAGCCTGAGGGCAGCGAAGTGATGGTGGAGCGCTTTATTCCTGGTGACGAGCACCGCTTGTTGGTAGTGGGCGGCAAACTGGCCGCCGCAGCACGGGGCGAGCTGGTCAGCATCACCGGCAACGGCCGCAGCACTGTGGTCGAGCTGATCGACAGCCAGCTCAATTCCGACCCTCGCCGCGGCTATGAAGAGGCCTACCCGCTGGAGGTGATCGACGCGCGAAGCAGCGTGACGGTACAGATCGAACTCAAGCGCCAGGATCTTGCGCCAGACGACGTCCCGGAAGCCGGCCGTCAAGTGGTAGTGCAACGAAACGGCAACGTGGCCGTGGACTGCACCGATGAGGTCCACCCCGAGGTCGCCTATATCGCCGCCTTGGCGGCCAAAGTGGTGGGGCTGGACATCGCTGGCATCGACCTGGTGGCCTTGGACATCAGCAAACCGTTGCACGCTCAGGGCGGCGCAATTGTGGAAGTGAACGCTGGCCCCGGCCTGCTGATGCATCTGAAACCTGCCGTCGGCGCGCCTCGCCCAGTGGGCCAGGCGATTGCCGAGCATCTTGTCCCGCCTGGGGATGAACTGCATGACGGCGATACCGCCGGGCGCATTCCTGTGGTCGGCGTGGCTGGCACACGCGACACGGCGATGGTGGCGCGCCTGGTGGCCTGGCTGCTTCACCTGGGTGGGCGCTATACCGGCCTCGCCTGCCGCCAAGGCCTGTTTCTGAACGAGCGCCGGGTGGATACGCGCGACAGCGCCACCTGGGAAGGCGCACGCCGCCTGCTCACCAGCCAGATGGTGCAGGCTGCCGTCGTGGAAAACGACGCCCGCGCGATCCTGCAGGACGGCTTGGCCTACGACCGCTGCACAGTGGGCGTAGTGACCGATATGGACGGTTGGGAGGCGCTCGCGCACTTCGACGTGCAAAGCGCCGACCAGATGCCGCGCGTGCTGCGCACCCAGGTGGATGTGGTGCTGGCCAGCGGAGCTGCCGTGCTCAATGCTGACGAGGCCGAAGTGGCTGATCTGGCACGCCTGTGTGACGGTTCGGTGGTGCTGGTGTCGACCCAAAACGAGAGCCCGCTGGTGGTAGCGCACCGCGCAACCGACAACGGCCGCGCCGTGTTCTTGCGTGCAGGCCAGGTGGTACTGGCGCAAGGCGGCAGCGAGAAATTGCTCGGGCCCCTGGAACGCCTCACCGAGGGCCATGGCGCCGAGCCGGTGCCTCCGGCTGCGCTTTTGGCGGCCATGGGCGCTGCGTGGGCCATGGACATAGCGCCCGACCTGATCGCTGCGGGCATCAAGACCTTCGAACCCGGGCTGACCAGCGGCACCGCGCCGCGCATTCCGGTGCTGCCCTTGTAACGCGCGCACTGCGCTGGCTGGTTCCAGCCACTTATTGCCCAAGCCTCGAACCGACCGATTTCCCCCAAAACGCTGTGCGACAGCCCCGCCTGTCGACCCGAAAGAAAGCCATGGACGTTTCCCGTATTCGCGCGCTGCGCGGCCCCAACCTCTGGAGCCGCAATACCGCCATTGAAGCCATCGTGCACTGCACGCCTGAAGAATGCGCCATGTCGCAAATTGCGGGCTTCGAGGCCCGCCTGCGAGCTTTGTTTCCTGCCATCGGTGCCCTGCTGCCCGAGGGCAGCGAAAGCGACATTTCTTTGGCGCACGCCCTGCAGTCCGCGGCGTTGGCGCTGCAGGCGCAGGCCGGCTGCCCCGTCACTTTTGGGCGCACCGCCCGCACCCCAGATCACGGGGTGTTCCAGGTCATCGTGGAATACACGCAGGAGGCCGTGGGGCGCAAGGCGTTTGACGACGCCGTCGTCTTAATCGCTGCGGCGCAAGAGGGCGGCAGCTTCGACTCGGACGCTGCCGTGGCCCAGTTGCGCGAGCTGGACGAGGACGAGCGCCTCGGCCCCAGCACCGGCTCCATCGTCGACGCGGCAGCCGCACGCGGGATCCCGTGGCGGCGACTTACCCAAGGCAGTCTGGTGCAGTTCGGCTGGGGCTCGCGCCAGCGCCGCATTCAGGCGGCTGAGGTGGACGTCACCAGTGCCGTCGCCGAATCCATCGCGCAAGACAAAGACCTGACCAAGCGGCTGCTCCACGCCGCCGGCGTCCCGGTGCCCATGGGTCGCCCCGCCGAAACGCCAGACGATGCCTGGGCAGTAGCGCTGGACATCGGGTTTCCAGTGGTAGTCAAACCGCAGGACGGCAACCAGGGAAAAGGCGTGACGGTGAACATCACCGAGCGCGCGCAATTCGATGAAGCTTTCCGCGTGGCTGCCGAATACGGCGAAGTAATGGTCGAACGCTTTCTGCCGGGGCACGACTTCCGCCTGCTGGTGGTCGGTGATCAACTGGTGGCAGCGGCTCGGCGCGAGCCACCGCAAGTGCTGGGCGACGACATTCACACCGTGCGCGAGCTGGTGAACCTGGTCAACCTCGACCCAAGGCGGGGCGAAGGCCACGCCACGCCTCTCACCAAGATTCGGCTGGACGATATTGCAGTGGCACGCTTGACGGCCCAAGGTTTGACGCCCGAGTCGGTTCCGCCCAAAGGCCAGCGCATCATCCTGCGCAACAACGCCAATCTGTCCACTGGCGGCTCAGCCACCGATGTAACCGACGACGTACACCCTGACGTGGCGGCCCGCGCCGTGGCTGCGGCTCAAATGGTCGGACTGCATATCTGCGGCGTGGATCTGGTGTGTGAGAGCGTGTTGCACCCGATTGAAGAGCAGGCCGGCGGCATCGTTGAAGTGAACGCTGCGCCGGGTCTGCGCATGCACCTG
>JBBSRE010000090.1:0-9473 GCA_038243365.1 Burkholderiales bacterium
CTCCCATGGCCTGCGCACGCTCACCGTACACGGCACGCACCTTGGCCAGCGTGGCGGGCATGCGCCCTGCCTTCAGATACTGCGCGGCAGTGGCCTGCGCAAACGTGCTGGTGTGCGCATCGCTGAACTGCTTGCACATAGTGGCCTTGGCCAGCAGCTCTGCCGGGGCAATCATCCATCCCACGCGCAAGCCAGGTGAGAGCACTTTGCTCAGGCTGCCGCAGTGCACCAGCAGCTCGCGGCTGCCGGGAACTTCGCAGGACAGTGCCAACAGGCTGGGCGGAGGTGCTTTGCCGAAATACAGGTCGCCATACGGATCGTCTTCAACGATGAGCGTCTGATGCTTGACGGCCATCTCCAACACACGCCTGCGCCGCGCAAGGCTCAGCGTGGCGCCGCTAGGGTTGCCGAACGTCGGGATCAAATAGACGAATTTGGGCTTGTGCTCAGCCATCAACGCTTCGAGCTCGTCGGTCATCACGCCCTCAGCATCGATAGGAGCGCTGATCAACTCGGCGCCATACAAGCGAAAGCATTGGATGGTTGCCAGAAAGGTCGGCCCTTCCACGATCACCTTGTCGCCAGGGCCGATCAACGTTTTGCCGAGAAGATCCAGCGCCTGCTGACTGCCGGTGGTGACAATGAGGTTCTCGGGCGCGAGCTCTTTGACTCCCTTGGCGGTCATGAATGCGGCGAGTTGCTCGCGCAGCGGCTGGTAGCCTTCCGTGGCGCCGTACTGAAGCGCTGCGCCAGGCTCCTCCAGCAAGGCCTGGTTAGCGGCCTCGCGGATACCGTCCACATCAAACATGGCGCTGTCTGGAAAGCCCCCAGCAAAACTGATGATGCCGGGCTTGCCCAGCAGCTTGAAAAGCTCGCGGATGGCCGAGGTTTCAACGTTGTTCAGGCGGTCAGCAAATAGCAAGGGCATGAGGTGGGTCTCGCGGTAATTTGTTCGCAATTGTCGCCAATCCGTGCGCATGTTTCGTGCGTGCCCATGGAGGAATTAAGCTTCTGTGATGGCCATCGAACTCGACAAAGACGCTCGCACTGCAGCTGTGGCATCGCTAGAACGCTATTTTTTGGAAGAGAACAGCGAGCCCATCGGCAACATGGCCGCCGGCGCCCTGCTCAACTTTTTCCTGATGGAGGTCGGTCCTGCCATCTACAACCAGGCCGTGGCCGAGGCGCAAGAACGCATGCAGGCCCGCGTGGCGGAGCTTGACATTGAGCTGCACGAGGAAGCATTCACGTACTGGAGCCGGCGCGCGGCAAAGCGGTGAAGCGGTGAAGCGAGCGCCCCGCGCAGTCACGTTGTGGTGTTACGCCGCGGCACCATCACCACCAAGGCAATGCCGCCGGTGATGGCAAGGCAGGTCCAACCCAGCCGCTCGGTCCAGGCCTCACCCAGCAGCAGTGTTCCCCCCAGCGCTGCCAGTAGCGGCACGCTGAGCTGCACCGTGGCCGCCGCGCTGGCCCGCAGCCGGGGCAGCACCGTGTACCAGACGATATACCCAAGCCCCGACGCAATCGCCCCGGAGCACAGCGCCAGCGCCAGACCGCGCGCATTGAGCGACAAAGGAGCCGCGCCTGCCGCACTCACTGCATTCACCGCACTCACTGCGATCAACAAAATGGCAAACGGCACCGTGCGAATGAAGTTGCCCGCCGTTGCCGCGCCTGCATTCAGTGCCCCCCTGCCGTGCAGCGAGTACGCGCCCCAGGCCACACCGGCCACCAGCATCAGCAAGGCACTGGGCAAAGGCGGTGCCGTCAGCCCGGGCAGCAGCAACGCCAGCAGACCGCCCATGGCCAGCAGCACACCCAGCCATTGGCGCGGTGCGAGGCGCTCGCCCCGCCACAGTCCCGCACCCACCATGGTGGCCTGCACGGCGCCAAACAACAGCAACGCGCCCACACCCGCAGGCAGGCGCACGTAAGCCAGTGAAAACGTGGCGGCATAGGCAAACAGCCAGAACGCCGCCAGCCAGCTGCCCTGCGCCACGGCCGACGTGCGTCGCAACAGCATCACCAACGCCAGCATGGCGGCGCCCGACGCCAGGCGGATGGCAGTGAAACTGGCCGGGTCGATGTCCCCGCTTTTGAGCGCCAGGCGGCACAGCAGCGAATTGGCAGCGAAAGCTGACATGGCCAGCAGCGTCAAGAAAAACACGCGCATCAAATCTCCTGGGCATCAAGGTTCAGCACAATGCGTGCCGTGCGCTGCGCGCGTTCAACGGCTTTGTGAAGTCCCTTGCGCGAAGCGCCGATAGTGCCAGTGCCGCACCGCCACCGTTTGCTCGCGCAACCTGCCAAATGAAAACTGCCGCCATAGCGCCCTTTTTTGCTGCCCTCCAGGCCGCCAATCCCGAACCGCAAACCGAGCTTGAATACACCAGCGTGTTCGAGCTGCTGGCCGCCGTACTGCTGTCGGCACAGGCCACCGACGTGGGCGTGAACAAGGCCACGCGCCAATTGTTTCCGGTGGCCAACACGCCACAGGCCATCCTCGACTTGGGGCTGGAAGGCCTCGAAGGACACATCAAGACCATCGGCCTTTTTCGCAGCAAGGCCAGGCACCTGATGCAGACCTGCCGGATGCTGGTTGACGAACACGGGAGCAGAGTGCCCGACAACCGCGAGGCGCTGGAGGCCCTGCCGGGCGTGGGGCGCAAAACGGCCAATGTGGTGCTGAACGTGGCGTTCGGCCAGCCGACCATGGCGGTGGACACGCACATCTTTCGCGTGAGCAACCGCACTGGTCTGGCGCCGGGAAAAACGCCGCTGGCGGTAGAGATACAACTGATCAAACGTGTGCCAAACGAGTACGCAGTCGATTCGCACCACTGGCTGATTTTGCTTGGTCGCTACGTCTGCCAGGCGCGCAAGCCGCGCTGCTGGGAGTGCGCCGTGGTGCCGTGGTGTGATTACCAGCCGAAGACGCCGCGCCCATAGGGTCACTTCAGAAGGTTGCTCCATCCTGCAACTGCGAACAATGCGATCCCAAAGGCGACTGTCAGGAACGGTCATCTAGCTCCGGCCGCACGCGCACGGCTGGCTATACTCCATTTCCACTCCGATTGGCAGCGATACGCCCATGAACAGCCTAGACCCGCGCTCTCTGATTGCCATGGGTGGGCTGATGGCGGTGGTGATGGGAATTGTGCTGGGCTTCACTCGGCGTTATTACCCGGCGAGTATTTTGGGAATCGGCTACTGGGCCGTGGCGCCGGCCCCAATGCTGATCGCTGCCGTGTTGTTCGGCATTCCAGCTCCAGCGTTTCCGGAGCTTTGGCGTTGGGCTGCCAACTTCTTCATCGTCCTGGGTTTTTTGCTGTTTCACATAGGGTTTCGCCGTTTTTTCGGCAAACCTGCTCGTTGGCGGCGAGTCCTCGTCCTGTTCGGCGTGGCCATGTTGCTCGTCGCGTGGTTTTCAGGCCCGGAGCCGTCGTACCGGGTGCGGGTCGTTCTGGTGACTGCATCCATCGCCGTGATCCACATTGCGAGTCTGGTATTTCTGCTGCGTCACGGAGCACGCAACTTTCCCGTGCGCATGGTGCAAGTGGTCCTTTTCCTTCACCTGTGCGTGTTGCTGGTGCGTCTGCAAACGGCGCTTTCGGCGCCTGACACGGGTACCGTTTTGGACGTGTCAGCAGTGCAGACCTTCTATCTCGCCGCATATGTCATGGCCGGCCTGCTGTTGTCCATGGGCACTCTGATCATGGCGACCGACCGCGTGCGCACCGAGCTCGAACACGTTGCAACCCACGACGGGCTGACCGGAATCCTCAACCGCCGAGCCATCCTTGGCCTCTGCGGTGACGAGCATGAGCGCAGCGTGCGCTACGGCCAACCCTTCTCGCTGATGATGATGGACATCGACCATTTCAAGGCCGTGAATGACACCCACGGACACCAGCACGGCGACCGGGTACTGGTGCATTTTGCCGATCACACTCGCGGTGCCCTGCGTCGCGCTGACCGCTTTGGCCGTTATGGCGGCGAGGAATTTTTGGCGCTCCTCCCCAACACTGCGCTTGACACTGCAACGCCTGTCGCCGAACGCATCCATGCCACTCTGGCCACCGGCCATCCTCTGGATTGCAAGGTGAGCATTGGCGTGACGAGCTGGCGCGGGCCGGAAGATTCGCTCGACGCCATGCTGGGCCGCGCCGATGCGGCGCTCTATCGGGCCAAGTCGCAAGGGCGCGACCAGACCTGCTGGGATTAGGCCCGGGCAACCCCGGCAGACTCGAAACTCGCCATCTCGCGCATCACCGCGCAGGCCGATTGCAAGAGTGGCCACGCCAACGCTGCGCCCGAGCCTTCACCCAGACGCAAGCCCAAGTCCAACAGCGGCTCGGCCTGCATCAGCTCCAGCATTCGGCCGTGGGCCTGCTCGCCCGATCGATGCGCAAAGACACAGCGTTGCAGCACATGCGGTCGCAGGCGGCTGGCGACCAAGACTGCGGCACTGGTGATAAAGCCGTCAACCACGATGACGCGCCGCTCGGCAGCTGCCTGCAGCACTGCGCCGACCAGCGTGGCCACCTCCAATCCACCCAGCGCGGCCAAGGCCTGCAAGGGCTCTATCGCGTCTGCATTCACGTCCAATGCTTGCTGCAGCACGGCGCTTTTGCGCGCGATGCCGTCTGCGTCCAGCCCGGTTCCTGCACCAGTGCACTCCACGATCGGCATGCCACCCAAGCGTGCCAGCAGCAGTGACGCCACCGAGGTATTGCCAATGCCCATCTCGCCCAGCAGCAACGCATTGCCCGGCAAGCTGCGCACGATTTCCATACCGTTCTGAATAGCCGCCTCGCACTGCGCTGCGCTCATGGCAGGGCCGGCGGATGCGTCCTGCGTTCCAGCGGCCACTTTGCGCAGCACCAGCTGAGACTGACCGGGCGTTGGGGGGCGTGCAGGAATGTCGCGCGCAACCCCGCAATCGACCACAGTCAGCGCCAGCCCATGTTGTCGCGCCAGCACGCTGACTGCCGCGCCGCCGGCCAGGAAGTTTTCCACCATTTGCCAGGTCACATCGCTGGGAAACGCCGACACCCCGCGCGCCGCCAGGCCGTGGTCGGCGGCGCAGACCAGCATTTGTGGCTGTTGCAGATGCGGCGAATCTGCGCCAAGAATGCCGCCGATGCGCACCGCCAGATCCTCCAGTCTTCCCAGCGAGCCCATCGGCTTGGTCTTGTGGTCGATGCAGTGCCGCAGGCGCGTGTCCAGTGCCGGATCACTCAGATCGGAAACATCGGGCAGCGCTAGGCACATGGCGTTCGCGGCGGAGACAGAAACAGAAGCGTTCATGGTTTCAAGAATTCAAAAAAAGGAACCGGACACCCTCATGGTGATCGGCCCTTGAGAAAGCGAAGGAGAAACCGCGCCGTACTTTCAGGCTACGCATCACGGGAGGAATCGCTGTGCAGCGGCTACGCGTGGCGGCGCGTTGGCTGAGTGTGCCGCAAGCGATGGGCCGCCCCGTCGAACCGACCCTGGCATCGATCGTACGGAACTTGGAAAAAATAGTGCAATATTGAGGTAAATCGACTATATTATTTCTACAGAAATATTTTTAACGTCGGAGTTTGCGTATGGAACAACGTCTCCTCAAGCCCCAGCCGGGCGAAGTTCTCGCCAAGGCCACGGTGCGTGCCAGCCAGCTGCTCGGCCTCACGGGCGCCGCATTGGGACGCACCATTGGTCTGAGCGAACCCAGCGTCTCGCGCATCGTCAAGGGCGGCAAGCCCATTGACCCTGCCAGCAAGGAGGGCGAGCTCGCCTTGCTGCTGGTGCGGGTGTACCGCTCCATTGATGCACTGGTGGGCACCGACGACCAGAAGCGCCACGCCTGGATGACATCGCACCACAAAGTGCTGGGTGGGGTGCCGCTTAAATTGGTGCAGCAGGTGGAGGGGCTGGTCGCCACGCTGCATTACCTCGACGGTATGCGGGCACCTGCTTGAACGCGGTGGAGACCAGCACGGTCTGGAATGCAGCCTGGTTGGACGACTCCGCCCGGCAGCTTCACATGTTGGCGTGGCGCGGGGTAGAGGCGCAGCACATCGTCTCTACCTTGCGGTTGGTGGACACGCCAGCCGAGCAGCACATGCTGGAAGACCTGCTCGAATCCAGCAAGCCCACCCTTCCTGCGGGAGCGCGCGGCAAACACTATTTGCTATCCACGCCCTTTCGGTATCGCCCCTTGCACGCCAGCCGATTTCGCCCGCCGCGAGCGTCCGGCCAATGGTATGGCGCAGAAGATCTGTTCACAGCCTGCGCTGAGGTGGCTTACTGGCGACACCGGTTTCTCATGGACAGCACCGGCCTGGAGACCGACATGCTGCTGACAGAGCACACTTTTTTTCAGGCTTCGGTGGCAGGCCGCGCGCTGGACTTGACGACCGAGCCCTGGCTGCGATTGCGCAGCATGTGGACCCAGACAAACGACTACAGCGCCACTCAAACCCTCGCCGCACAAGCGCAGGCGCGCGGCCTGCAGTGGCTGCGCTATGAGTCGGTGCGCGAACCGGGCCATCAGTGCGCTGTGGTGATGGACGCTGCCAGCCTGAGCGAGCCGCCCGGCGGTCTGGATGCCAGTATGCAGACGTGGCGCTGCAAGGCCACGCGGGAAAGCGTGTTGTTTACCAGCGGGCGGGTGAGCTACGTCTGGGGCTTTTAACGCTTCCTCCCAGCCCGCAAGACCTCACACGTGGGGCGCAGCAACCGCGCCACTCTCCGTGCGAGCGCCTGCCAAATCGGCCAAAGCGCCTTCCAGGGATGCATGGCGGAAGCGGTAACCCGCACTCAAGGCCTTTTCGGGAATGACCTTTTGCCCGTCAAGGAGCAGCGTGCTCATGTCCCCCGCCAGGCGCCGCAACATCCAGACCGGTGCGCGAAGCGATACGCGTCGCCCGAACGAGGCGGCCATAGCGCTTGCGAACTCAGCTTGGTTGACTGTCTGCGGCGCCACCGCGTTCACCGATCCCTGCATATTGGGGCTGCGTATGGCGAAACGAATCAAACCCGCTGCGTCCTGCACATGGATCCAAGGAGCCGCTTGCTGGCCGCTGCCCAGCACAGCGCCCATGCCCAGGCGGCTGCCAATGGCCTGCATGGGGTAGGCGCCGTCCTCCCGCCCCAGCACCACGCCAAAGCGCAGGCACACCACACGCACTCCCAACGCGCCCAGACGCAGTGCTTCGTGTTCGATGGCCACGCAGAGCTCCGACTGAAATTCGCCCAAACGCGGCGGGCTGGTTTCGGTACACACCAAGGAAGGGTCACAGGCACCGTAGTAACCGACCGCAGACGCGCTCACCATCACAGCCGGGCGCTGTTCCAGGCGAAGCATCAATTTTCCCAAGGCAGCGGTGGTGTCCAGACGACTGCTCATAAGCAGCTTGCGGCGCGCCCGCGTCCATGGCATGCCCAAAACGCGCGCCCCGGCCAGATGCGCCACCGCGTGGATGCGGGTTTCGCTGGGCACAGCGGCCAAATCGTCCACCACCCATACCTGCTCGCCCCACCGTTCCCAGTGCAATCGGGCTTGCCGCACATCGCGAACCGAAACGATCACGCGGTGGCCACTCTCCAGCAAATCCCGCACGAGAGCCTGTCCCACAAAGCCGGTTGCGCCAGTCACCAGCACGGTGTTGGCGCTGCGCAGAGTGGGCGCGCTTGCGTGTGGCAAGGCAGCGTGACGACCCAGCTGCACCACCGCCAAAAAGTTGCGCACACTCCATGCCCACACGGCCAAGCCGTAGGCCGTCAACAACCACGACATCCAGCCATAGGGCGTCAGCACCGCGGCCGTAGGCAGTTGCCACCATGCCCACAAAACAGGCGCCAACAAGGCCAGCAGCAAGCCGTAGCTGATGGTGAGCAGCGTGTGCAGCACGCGTTCCAAAGGCGGCAGCGTACGGCTGCGGTCTTCTTCGAGAAAGTCGGCCAGCGTAATGAACAATTCGGCCATCAGCAGCCCCGCCAGTACCAGCGCCAGTGCGCCCTGCCATTGCCACCAGGCCAAGCCGATGAACAGCACGCCGTAGATCGCCTCCCGCGCCGCATGGAGCGTCAACTCGTAGCGGGCGGAATGCCGCTGCGGCAGCTTCGCCTGCCATTCGTGGTGCCACAGGTTGTCAAATGCGCCCATCAGGGCTTGGATGGAGATCAAAAGAAAGATCGTGTTCATAGTGGTACCTCTTGGGCGGGGTCTGAAAAGATGCCGGTTTGGGAAAACGTCTCGCCCAGCACCGGATGCCGCATGGACAAAGTGAATCGAAACTGCCCGGCGCCAAGGTCGTGGTGCTCCACACGGCAGACGCCCGGGCTCAGCAAAGCGGGCACGGGAATGCGCAGCCGCCCCCAGGCCAGAAAATAGCGCCGACTCTCGAACACCAGTGCACCGCTTTCTTCAAACACCTGGAGGCTCATGGCCAAGCCGCCGTCGGTGCGCTCCTGCAAGCCGCCGTCGGCTCCCACTTCTTTCGTGGAGCGCACCGTGCCCAGGTCTTGGTCAAAGCGGCGTTCCCACACCACTCCGTTGCCTCGAGCAGATACCTTCACGGTGGTGGGTACACCGACAGCACGAGCCGGCGTAAGTGGGCTGCCCAAGACCCGCGCCAGCAGGGCAAAGCACCGCCCCATGCCTGAGCAATGCAAGTCCATATGACCCCGGTACAGGATGTCGGTGTGCCCAGGGGCAAAACGACCTTGCACCGCTGCAGGCAGGCGCGACCAGCCTGAAGGGCCGACCAGAGCGGGAAGATTCAAGGCAGGGGCGGAAGAGGTAGACATGGTGCGTAGGGCTCGTTGTGCCTCATGCATCGCGAGAATCGGGCCAGCTCTGAAAACGAACCTAAGCCATTGATTTCATTGAGCAGCCACCGCCAAGCTGTATACCTCGGATACACTTAAAAACCGCCGCACTGTCACCGGCGTTTACACACACTCCATGTTGATCCGCTTTGCCCTGGGCCTGGCCCTGTTTGAAACCCTGGTGCTGGCTGGCGTGCTGTTGGCCTGGGCTGATCGCGTGGCCGGCGGGCGGCTGCTGGCCGCATTTTTGCTGGGCATAGCGGTCTGGATCACCGGCAACGAGTTGCCCAACTGGTTGGGCGCGGGCATGTGGCCCATGGCGAAGCACCTACTGGGCATGGCGCCCTTCATCTCGGTATTTTTCTTCCACTTCTGTGTGGTGTTTTGCCGCGTTTCCATCGGCAAATGGGGCCTGCGAGCAGCCTACGCGCTGGGCGGCTTGGCAACGCTTTTGGCCCAGTTCGGCGACCCGGCCAAGCTCGTATGGCAGGACGATATTGGCTGGCTGGCGGTTGCTACCAACACCGGCGTGGTGGCCAGCATGGCGTGGGTCATCCTGGCGGTGGGCGGGGTGTCGGTCTTGCTGCGCGGGCTGGCAAAGGCGCAGGCGCCGGCGCGCCAGCAAATCGCTGCAGTGACCGCTTCCTGCC
>JBBSRE010000091.1:0-9453 GCA_038243365.1 Burkholderiales bacterium
CAGGACGTCAGGGGTTTTTTTGAGTTCACTAGCGAACTCGGCGACTGTGTTACTGGACATATGTGGTTCGTACCTCCCTGGCCTTTACTCTTGCCCCGCGAACCAATGTTCGCGTGCTTTCATGATCAATGCCTTGGCATCTTCTTCGGACTGCCCGGTCAGTTCGGTCAATTCGTCGATGGCCAGATCGGCCAGGTCATCCCGGGTATGGATACCGCCCTCGGCGAGGGTGGTGATGAGTTCGGTGGTCATGCCCTCAAGATCGCGCAGATTCTGGGACACGTTCTCGACGTTGTCTTCGCGTGCAATTTCCATGGTCAACAGAGCGTCCTTGGCGCGTGTGCGCAGCTCGGTGACCGTCTCTTCGTCGAAGCTCTCGATCTCGAGCATCTCCTGGAGCGGCACATAGGCCACTTCTTCCAGGGTGTTGAAACCCTCTTCGATCAGGATGTCGGCCATCTCCTGATCGACGTCCAGCTTTTCCATGAAAAGCGTCCGCGCAGTATCAGTTTCGTTGGCCTGCTTCTGAGCCGACTCGGCGGCGTCCATGATGTTGATTTTCCAACCCGTGAGGTCGGAAGCCAGACGAACATTTTGCCCGCCACGGCCAATAGCAATAGCGAGGTTTTCCTCGTCCACCACCACGTCCATGGCGTGTTTTTCCTCGTCGACCACAATGGACGACACGTTGGCTGGCGCCAACGCGCCGATGACAAACTGGGCCGGATCTTCCGACCACAGCACGATGTCGACACGCTCGCCAGCGAGCTCGTTGGTAACCGCATTGACACGGGTACCGCGAACACCGACGCAAGTCCCAATAGGGTCCACACGACGATCATGCGAGAGCACGGCAATCTTGGCGCGGCTTCCTGGGTCGCGCGCGCAGCTCTTGATCTCCAACAGGCCCTGCTCGATTTCCGGCACTTCGTGGCGGAACAGCTCGGTCATGAATTCTGGGGACGAGCGCGACAGGATGATGGGCGCGCCGCGCAAGGTGAGGTCCACTTCCATGATCATGGCGCGGACACGGTCACCGCTGCGCATGTTTTCCTTGGGGATCATGTCGCTCCTGCGCAGGCGCCCTTCGACGCGGCCGGATTCAACGATCAAATCACCCTTGTCCATGCGCTTGACGGTGCCGGTGAAAATTTTCTCGCCGCGCGACATAAATTCAGCCAGCAGCATTTCCCGCTCGGCGTCGCGAATCTTTTGAAGAATGACTTGCTTGGCCGCCATCGCACCGATACGGCCGATCGGCACCGATTCGATGGCTTCCTCGATGTGCTCTCCCACCTCGACATCGGCCACACGCTCCTGCGCATCCATCAGCATTTCTTCGGCATCGGGGTTTTGCAGACCGGCATCATCCGGCACTACCAGCCAGCGGCGGAAGGTTTCGTAATTGCCGCTGTCACGGTCCAGCGCCACGCGGATGTCCACTTCGCCGGTGTAGAGTTTTTTCGTCGCCTGCGCCAGAGCGAGTTCAACCGCACCCAGCACCACGTCACGCTCAACGCTCTTCTCGCGCGAAATGGCTTCAACCAACATCAACAGTTCGCGATTCATGCAACGACTCTCCTGTTACCTGTGCTCCGGGCCGCATGCAGCCCCGGTTTTTTTATTCAAACTTCCCCAGACGGGGCTCATTCAGACGCCGACTTGTCGCCGCGTCCTTTGAAATTCACGATCGGCGCCAATCGCGCCTCTTTCAATTCGTCCAGCGTGAAGCCCAGTACTTGCAAGGGCGGCGCCACGCGCTTGGCGCTGACACGCTGACCCGGCTTGACTGCCGGTTCATCGCGCCAGGAAATTTGCCAGCCACCTGCGTCACTGCGCTCCAGCGTGCCGCGAAACTTCTTGCGCAGCGGACTCACCTGACCAGCTGCCGCAGCGCCCATGGGCTGCTTGAGGGCCACATCGATCACTTGGCCTGCAAACCTCACAAAATCCTGTTCGTGGCGCAGCGGTCTGTCGATACCGGGCGAGGACACCTCAAGCCGCGTGTATTCGACGCCATCCACTTCCAGCGCAAACTGCAGCTGTCGCGTGACCTTCTCGCAATCTTCGACCGTGACGTACTGCTCGGGCTGCGCCGGCGCGTCGTCCTCAGAGGCCTGCCACGGATGGTCGAGCGTGATGCGCAGCAAACCGCCTGCAGAGCGCTCGATCTCCACAAGGTCATAGCCAAAACCGATAACGGTTTCTTCGACAATCTGCTGCAACGCCACGGTTAGTAATTCAATCCCGAAAAAACAAAAAACCCGACAGCCCCGGAGCATCCGACTCCAAGGCTTCGAGCTCCAAAAGCTTGCGACCAAAAAAAACGGGCGGTTGGTACCCGCCCGTTTGGTCGTGAGAGCGCTATTGTAGCGTGGAATGGCTACAAGGAATGCCCACGCGCTATGAGAATGACCGGCAGGCCCTGCAGTTGAGCGCCAAAACCTGCTGGGCCAATGCGTGCGCTGCTGCTCCTCACGCGCGTGCTCCTCGAATCCTCTCGAAAAGGGCCTGCGCATCGTCCGACAGCGGCTCGGCGCGAGCCCAGTCAGTCGATTCCAGGCTGGCGATCAGCCGGCTCAAAACACCCGCATGCGGAAGCAGCGGACCGAAAAACCGGGCGTGGCCGCCATCGGCGATCAGCAAGGTGGGGAATGTCTCGACATCCAGGTCGCCGGCAAGCTCAGACTCGTCTTCGACGTCCAGCCACTCGAACCGCATCGCTGGCCATTCGCGCGCGACGGCATCGAAAGTGGCTCGGTAGTCACCGCAGGTGTTGCACCACGCGGCGCACAGGCACACCACCCACCACGAGCTGTGAGACGGCGGTGTAACTGCCAAAGGTGAGATATTGCTCATGGTTGGGGCGCCTGACGCTCGCGCGCACGATGGGCTTCAGTGATGGTGACGGGCGCGGATGCATTGCCCCAGCTTGTGCGCACGAAGCTTGCGACGGCGGCTAATTCGGGGTCGGTCAACACTTGCTGGAATGGCGGCATGCCGTGAGGACGCGGATTGCCCGCAGTCGATGGAGGGTAGCCGCCCTGAAGAATCACGCGAAGCACATTGGTGGGATTGTCCATCTGCACCGCCCGGTTGCCGGCCAACGCCGGAAAAGCGCCCGGCTCGCCCTGCCCTTGCTTGCCATGGCAGCTGGCGCAGTGGGTCTCGTAGAGTTGCGCGGCAGCGATGTCGACCGTCGTGACTGCATTGTTGGATGCAGATGAGGCCAGAGTGGGGTTCGAAGCAACCAGCGACTTCAGGTAGGCAACCATGGCCCTGGCGTCATCGTCGCGGAGGTACTGCGTGCTGGTGGCCACTACTTCTGCCATGGGCCCCATGACGGACGCTTGAGGGCTGACTCCGGTTCGCAGAAGACGCACAACATCCTCATCGCGCCAATGCGCGACACCCGCCTCGCGCGCATCGCTCAGTGCCGGCGCGTACCAGTTCTGCACCGGGATCATGCCGCCGGCCCACAGTGCGCCGCTGAGCTCGGCCCCGAGCGCATTGCGGGGAGTGTGGCAAGCGCTGCAATGCCCCAGCCCTTCCACCAGATAGGCGCCGCGGTTCCACTCGGCGGAGCGATCGGCCACTGGTTGGAACTCACCAGGCTCGAAGTACAGCGTTTGCCACGCCCACAGCGCGGCCTGCGTGCCGAACGGAAAACGCAGGCCTTGCGGGCGGTTGCGCTGAACCACCGGCGGCACGCCCTGAAGATAGGCGTGCAGCGCATCGGAGTCCGCCCGCGTGATGCGCGTGAAGCTGGTGTAAGGGAACGCTGGCGTCAGCAGCCGGCCGTCGCGGCTGCGGCCATGGTGCAACGCGCGCCAGAAGTCGTCTCGCGTCCAGTGGCCGATTCCGGTATCGGGGTCTGGGGTGATATTGGTGCTGTAGACCGTGCCGAAAGGCGTTTCGATCGCCCTGCCGCCGGCGTACTCTTTCTTTCCGCGCACCGTGTGGCAGGACATGCAGTTGCCCAAACGTGCCAGGTAGCGCCCTCGCTCGATGGGCGAGTGGGATTCCTCCGCTGGCTCAAGCCTTAGGTCGGGCGTCGCAGCTTGCAGCGTCGGCAGCAATAGCAAGCACGCCAGGCCTGTCGCCGCGCGCGCGCACCAACCCTTGAGTGCGCCGCTCGAACCCAGGATTGCAACTTTCCCGATCATGGCGTCGCTGCGATCTGCCCGCACTTCAAAGGCGCGGGCTGCGGAAGACGTACCGCAGGATGCCCGTTGGCGGGCACCGGCTGCGCGGCCAGCCAGGCAGAAACGGCGCTCACGTCGGCCGTCGTCAACGCCTTGGCCACTTCGGCCATGCAATCGGGTGCCTGCGCATGACGCTGGCCGGTGGCCCACGCCCCCAGCTGGCTGTTGAGGTAGTCGCGCGGCAAGCCGAGCAGGCCAGGTGTGGCCGGCTGGACACCGGTCATCGCTGCGCCATGGCAGCTCACACAGGCAGGAATGCGCCGCGCCGGATCGCCGTTGTGCACCAGCGCCCTGCCGCGCTCAAGTACGGAAGGCGATTCTTTGGCAACGGGCGGCGCTGAGTATGGAAGGTCGATCGCTGCGAAGTACGCGGCCATTTCGCCAAGATAAGCATCGCTGAGGTGCTCGACCAGATATCCCATCGCGGGATAGACGCGCCGGCCTTCCTTGAAGTTGATCAACTGATTGGCCAAGTAACCCGCCGGCTTGCCGGCAATGCGCGGGAAATAACCCTCCGGCGTGGCCCGCCCTTGCTCGCCATGACAGGCGGTACAGGCGCGCACACGGGGCTCCATGTCGATGCCAGTCGCGTGCGCGGTGGAGTGCGCTATCACCAAGGCACCCAGCCCGACCACTGCGCTCGACAGCAGCCATGCGTTGACGGAAGGCGGCTGGAAGCGAGTCGACATACCGCTATCGTATCGCCGCCGCAAAGATGACCTGTGGCACGGCTTGACTCGCGACGCAGTGAATTTGCTCCTATAAAAATAGCTGTAAACGCTTAACGAATAAGCGCTATCACCGGTTTTCTATCAAAATCTTGAACGGCGTGCCGGTAGTACTGCGCCCTGCGCTCCGGCCGCTTGGCGGCGGGCGCTCAGACCGCAGGGATAATGCCAGCGTGTTTCTTCCAGCCGATGCCGGCGCATCGACAGGCCTGCAGTTATTGAGCGTGCTCTCTATGGCGGTCTGCGCTTGACTCGCGCCCGCTCTCCGTGGCCATCACTTGGTCTCGTGTGCAGCGTTGCTCCATGGCAAGTGACCCTGATCGCCTTTTCCCCCGTTTTCCCCCGTTCTTCCCGGCCCGCGCTCAGGCGCCCGGCCCCATGCTATGACTTTGACTTCTCTGCGCCAGACCTGGCTTTTCAACGTACGCGGCGATGTGCTGGCCGGCCTGGTGGTCGCCCTGGCGCTGATCCCTGAGGCAATCGCCTTTTCCATCATTGCAGGAGTCGACCCGAAAGTCGGGCTGTATGCCTCCTTCAGCATGGCCGTGGTGATCGCCTTCGCGGGCGGGCGCCCCGGCATGATTTCCGCCGCTACCGGTGCCATGGCCCTGGTCATGGTGACGCTTGTGCGCGACCACGGACTGCAATATCTGCGGGTGGCCACTTTGCTCACCGGCGTCTTGCAAATGCTGGCCGGCACGCTGCGCCTGGGCGCGTTGATGCGGTTTGTCTCGCGCTCGGTAGTGACCGGTTTCGTGAACGCGCTGGCGATCCTGATATTCCTGGCGCAACTGCCCGAGCTGACCAACGTCAGCTGGCAGGTGTACGCCATGACCGCCGGCGGGCTCGCCATCATCTACGGCCTTCCCTACCTGACGCGCGCTGTGCCATCGCCGCTGGTCACCATCGTGGTGTTGACGGCGATCTCGATGCTCCTCAACATGGACATCCGCACCGTCGGCGACATGGGTGATCTGCCCAGCACGCTGCCCATGTTCCTGTGGCCACAGGTGCCTTGGAATCTGGAGACGCTTTCCATCGTGCTTCCCTACTCAGCGACGCTTGCCGTGGTCGGCTTGCTGGAATCCATGATGACGGCCGCCATCGTCGATGAGCTGACCGACACCCCCAGCAACAAGAACCGCGAATGCCTGGGCCAGGGCGTGGCCAACGTGGCCACCGGGCTGCTGGGCGGCATGGCCGGCTGCGCCATGATTGGCCAGTCGGTGATCAACGTGAAATCGGGCGGTCGCGGGCGGCTATCCGCGCTGGTGGCGGGCGTATTCCTGCTGATCCTGGTGGTGTTCCTCGGCCCCTGGGTCAAGCAGATTCCCATGGCGGCGCTGGTGGCTGTGATGATCATGGTGAGCCTTGGCACGTTCAGCTGGTCGTCCATCGTCAACATGCGCCGACATCCGCCCAGCTCCACCATCGTGATGCTGGCTACCGTGGTGGTGACGCTGGCCACGCATGACCTGGCACGCGGCGTGCTCACCGGGGTGCTGCTCTCAGGCGTCTTCTTTGCCAACAAGGTGGGGCGACTTCTGCACGTGGAGCTGCTGAGCGACGGCGAGACGCGCGTCTACCGGGTCACCGGCCAGGTGTTTTTTGCGTCGATTGCGCGTTTCAACGCGGCCTTTGACTTCCGCGAGGCAGTGCCTGCGGTGCGCATCGATGTGGGCAGCGCGCACTTCTGGGACATCAGCGCCGTGGCGGCGCTGGACCAAGTGGTGCTCAAGTTCAGGCGCGACGGCACGGCAGTGGAAGTGGTCGGCCTGAACGACGCCAGTGCCACGCTGGTGGACCGGTTCGGCCTGCACGACAAGCCGGACGCGAAGGCCACGGCGCTGCACTGATAACTGCCGCCTTCAACAACGCCGACCAGCTGTGTGATAAGAACCAGAATCGGACCATCAGCCAGAACGCCCAAGGAGACCTGTCATGACCCACATCTACACCTGCATCGACGGCCACGCCAGTACCACCGCCGCCATTGATTGGGGCATCTGGGCAGCGCATCGGCTGCCCGCGCCACTAGAGCTGCTACATGTGCTGGAGCGCCCGCCCGAGATGCCGAACGTCGGCGACTACAGCGGCGCCATCGGCTTGGGCGCGCAGGAGGTGCTGTTGCAGCAACTGAGCGAACTGGACGAAGAGCGCGCCAAGCTCGCTCAACAGGCGGGGCGCGAGATGCTGGAGGCCGCCGCGAACCGTGTGGCGGCCGCTGGTCTTCCCCTTCCGGACACGCATCTGAACCATGGGGAATTGGTAGACACCTTGCTGGAGCTGGAGCCCCAGCTTCGGCTGTGCGTACTGGGGGTAAACCACCGTGCCAGCGGAACGCGCAAACGCCATCTTGACCACCACGTGGAGCGGGTCATACGCGCGTTGCAGCGGCCGGTACTGGTCGCCACCCAAGAGCAGTTTGCTGCGCCCCAGCGTTTTGTGGTGGCCTACGACGCCAGTGATACGGCACGCAAGATGGTCGACATGGTGGCCGCCAGCCCGTTGCTGCGCGGTTTGCCCGCCCTGCTCGCCATGGCCGGTGCCGAGACTCCGCTGGCCCATGAACAACTGGGCGCTGCCGCTGAACAACTGCGCGTGGCCGGCTTCGCGGTGGAAACCGCCTTGGTGCCGGGAGAGCCCGAGCAAGTGCTTCCGGACCTCGTAGCGGCGCAGGGCCCAGCGTTGCTGGTGATGGGCGCCTATGGCCATTCGCGCATTCGCCAGCTCATCGTGGGCAGCACCACCACGACGCTGCTGCGGCTCAGCCAGGTGCCTGTTCTGGTGCTGCGCTGAAGCCAATTTTTCGTGCGATATTGCTTCTCTTTTAATAGCTGCTAGCGCTTGCTCTGCTTGCGAAATCGGCACTTTTTACTCAATTTTCAAGCTGCCCCCCGCAGTCGAAGCGTGCAGGCAACGCCAGCCATTTCGCCTCAGGGAGCGGGTTGGAAGTCGATGTGCCCCTTCGCAATATCGGTGCGCAGCAGCTGCACACGCATCTTGTCGCCCACCTCCACGCCCGGTGCTGCGTTTTCCAGCTTGCCCTCCACGGGCGGTACCAGCGTGCGGATCCAGCTGCCGCGGCCATTCTTGCCAGTGACGATAGCGTCAAACGTCTGACCGATCTTGTCCTGCAGGAACAACGCTGCCTCGGATTTGCGCAGGCTGCGCTCGACTTTCTTCGCTGCGCTTTCCTGCTCGTTGCAGTGGTCGGCCAGCGCCTGCAGTTCGTCCACGCTGTAAGGGCACGGCTGACCGGCCAGCACTGCTTTCACCAGCCGGTGGCTGATGAGATCCGGATAGCGTCGGTTGGGCGCCGTCGAATGCGCGTAGTCGCGGATCGCCAGACCGAAATGCCCGTAATCCTCGATTGCGACGGTTTTCGAATGGTCCACCGGCACGCCAGGCTGCATCTCCTCGATCACGTATTCCCCGGCGCCCATCAGTTGCACGATGGTCAGCGAGAGATCCGGGAAACGCAGCGGATCGGCCTTGCGGCGGCGCTGCAAAAACCCCTCCAGGGCCTTTGAATCGGGTTCGGCCGGCAAGGCTTCGCCATATTTCTTGGCGACCTGCACCACGCGCGCCCAGCGCTCGGGCGAGCGCACCACGCGGCGCATCGCCATGCCGCCGCGGCGCTCCAGAAACTGGGCCGTGCAGATGTTGGTGGCGACCATGAACTCTTCAATCAGCTGGCGTGCTCGGTTGTGTTCCCGCTGGTGAATGGCAACCACTTCATCGCCCTTCACCTCGGCGCGCGGCTGGAAGGTGTCGAACTCCAGTGCGCCCTGCGCAGTGCGGCGCTTGCGCAGCGCCTGCGCGGCGGCGTCCTGGCTTCGCAACTGCGCATCGAGCCCCGGCACCGCCTTGGCTGCCAACGGCAGTGCATCGGCACCTTCGAGCCACGCCGCCAGCGACTCGTAGGCCAGCTTGGCCTGGTTGCGCACCAGGGCGCGGTAGATCTTGAAAGCGGTGACTTCGCCGTCTTCGGCCAGGGTCATTTCGGTGACCATGGCCAGCCGATCCTGCTGCGCGCCCAGCGATGTCAGGTCGGTCGAGAGGCGTTCGGGCAACATGGGAAACACCTTTGCGGCCGTGTACACCGACGTCGTGTTGACCTGCGCTTGCAGGTCGATCGCGCTCCCTTTGTGCACCAGCGCATCGACATCGGCGATGGCTACCAAGATCGTCCAGCCGCTCGCGGCGGGCTGGCACAAGCTGAGCTGGTCCAGATCGCGTGAATCGTCATCGTCGATCGAGCACCAAAGCGCGTCGCGCATGTCATGGATGGTGTCAGACGACTCCCGCGCCGGCCCATGGATGGTCGCCAGCTGGGCCAGCGCAGCGGCGGAAAACCCGGGATCCAGGCCATGCTCCCGCAGCGATGCCACGGCCAGTGGCACCAAGTCGCTGCGGCAGGCAATACAAGGCGCGTCGGAAATACCAGAAATGGCGGAGGCGGCGGAGGCGGCGGGGGCGGCGGGGGCGGCGGAGGTGCGCACCGGTGAAGTGGCGGG
>JBBSRE010000092.1:0-9275 GCA_038243365.1 Burkholderiales bacterium
CCGCACTGCCGTTCGAGATGATCACTATTGGCGGCGCGGCGCTCGGGGCCTTCGTCATCAACAACCAGCCGAAAGTACTCAAGGGCGTGGTCAAGGCCATACCCGGCCTTTTCAAAGGCTCCAAGTACACCAAGGCGAGGTACATGGAGCTGATGGCCATGCTGTATGACATCCTGCAAAAAGCGCGCAAGGATGGCCTGATGGCGATTGAAAAGGATGTCGAGGCGCCGCACGAATCCGAAATCTTCAAGAAATACCCGACCGTGGGCTCGGACCATCACTTGATAGAGTTCATCACCGACTACCTGCGCATGATGGTTTCCGGCAACCTCAATTCCTATGAGATTGAGGGACTGATGGAAAGCGAAATCGACACGCACCATGAGGAGGCACACGCCCCGGTGGCCGCGCTGACGCGGCTTGCCGGCGCGTTGCCCGCGTTCGGCATCGTCGCCGCGGTGCTGGGCGTGGTGAACACCATGGGTTCGGTGGGCCAGCCACCTGCGGTGCTGGGCGGGATGATCGCCTCTGCGCTGGTGGGCACGTTCCTCGGCATTTTCCTGGCTTATGGGGCTGTGGAGCCCGTGGCTGGCCTGTTGGAGCAACGCATCGAAGACGCGGCAAAAGAGCTGCAATGCGTCAAGGCCACGCTGCTGGCGAGCATGCAGGGCTACAACCCCGCAACCGCTATTGAGTTCGGCCGCAAGGTGCTCTTCTCCAACACTCGCCCGACTTTCCTGGAGCTCGAAGCTCACGTGAAGGGCAAGAAGTAAGGCGCTGCCATGGCTGAAAAGAAGCTGCAGCCCATCATCATCAAGCGCGGCAAGAAAGCCAAGCACGCGCCGCACGGCGGCGCCTGGAAGATCGCCTACGCCGACTTCGTGACCGCCATGATGGCGTTCTTTCTTCTGATGTGGCTGCTCGGCTCAACCGCCAAAGGCGAGCTGGAAGGCATTGCCGAATACTTCAACTCCCCCATGACGGTGGCGATGTCTGGCGGCAATGGTGCGGGCAACAGCTCCAGCATCATTCCGGGCGGTGGCAACGACCTGAGCAAAGTGCACGGCCAGGTACGGCGCACGGATGCGGAGAAGACCAAGTCCAGAAAACTGTCTGCCGACGAGCTGCGCACTCAGCAAGCAGAGCGCGACGCCAAGCGCATCAAGAAGTTGCGCGAGCGCATCGACGGCATCATTGCCCAGAACCCCCGGCTCAATGAGTTCACGTCACAAATCCGCATCGACGTCACACCCGACGGCCTGCAGATACAGATCGTGGACGACCAGAACCGCCCGATGTTCGACAGCGGCAGCGCCCTGGTCAAACCGTACATGCGCGACATCCTGCGCGAGATCGGGGCCGCGCTGGGCGGTGTGGAGAACCGCATCAGTCTGGCCGGCCACACCGACGCCACCCCGTATGGCAACGGAGACCGCGGCTACAGCAACTGGGAGCTTTCTGCGGACCGCGCCAACGCATCCAGGCGCGAGCTCGTGGCGGCCGGGATGCCCGACTCCAAGCTTGCGCGCGTCAGTGGCCTGGGCGCGAGCGACCTGCTGGAGCCTGAAAAACCACGCGCTGCGGCGAACCGCCGTATCAGCATTACGGTATTGACTCGGGAAGCCGAGCAGCGTCTGCTGGGAACGAGCAACCAGCCACCTGCGGCACAATCAGCAACAACCGCTGAGCTGGGCCCATCCGACGACGACAACGCGGAAGCGTCTTCCTTAGCTGGTGCCCCAACCAACCGCCCCGCGGTTGCAACACCGGCACCAGCCTCGCCAACGGCGTCCACCGCACCGGGGCCTGCCCGGTGATGCGCCTTTTCTGAATTTTTCGACCGAGAGAGTCCCACGTGGCCAATCCCCTTCGTTTTTTGATTGTCGATGACTTCTCCACGATGCGGCGCATCGTGCGCAACCTTCTCAAGGAGAGCGGCTTCGCCGACGCCGACGAGGCGGAAGACGGCGTGGCCGCATTGCACAAGCTGCGCGGGAGCAAGTTCGATTTCGTGGTCACCGACATCAACATGCCCAACATGAACGGGTTTCAGTTACTCGGCGAGATCAAGGCCGACGAGAAGCTCAAGCACCTGCCCGTGTTGATGGTGACCGCCGAGGCCCGCAAGGAAGACATCGTTGCTGCCGCACAAGGCGGCGCTGCAGGCTACATCGTCAAACCGTTTACCAAGGCGACGCTGGAAGAGAAAGTCACGCTGATCATCAAGAAGGCGGGGCTGTAGACGCCATGGACAGCAGTAGCAACTTTGCGCCGACCACCGAAGCTGCGGACGGGTCGGAGGTTCACCACAAGATCGGGTTGCTGACCCGCCAGCTGCATGATTCCCTCAGCGAACTCGGGCTGGCGGATCAGCTGCGAAACACGGTAGGCGAGCTGCCGGATGCCCAGAGCAGACTGTCTTACATTGCCCGGCTGACGGGTGAGGCCGCTGAAAAAGTGCTCAACCGCGTGGAGCAGGCCAAGGCGCGGCACGAGCATCTGGCCGCAGAAGCGCTGCGCGTCAAGACTGCCATGGTGCGCGACCCGGTGAAGGCCGTGGCCACCGGCGACATCATGAATTTTCTGGACGATGTAGGCCACGTGACACGCGAGACCGACGCGCACCTGACCGACATCATGATGGCGCAGGACTTCCATGACCTCACCGGCCAGGTGATTGCGCGGGTGGTGGCTTTGGCCGCGACCATCGAGGCGCAACTGGTGCAGCTCGTGATCCAGACGGCTCCACCGGCCGCCGCTGCCGCACTTGCTGTAGCGGCCATCGAAACCCACGCGCCGAGTCTCTCTGGGCCGGTGGTGAACCCCGAAACGGCTACGGACATAGTGACCGATCAGTCGCAGGTGGACGACCTGCTGGCCAGCCTCGGCTTTTAAAAGGCGGGTTCCCGCCCGCTTATCGCGCTTTAGCGGGCGTCGCGGCTGCCGACAATGGCACGACCCAAGAGTCGTGCACCATGGATTCAACCCAAGACCGCAACCTTCCCGCTACTGAACGCAAGCTGCAAAAAGCCCGCACCGACGGGCAGGCGGCGCGATCGCGTGATCTCTCGCACCTCGCCATACTGGGCGCTGGCGCCATGGCCATGGTGGTTTTTGCGCCGCGCCTGATGGACCAGCTGCGCCTGGAGATGGCTGCGCAAATGGCGTTTGACGCCGTCACGATGAGGTCGCCTTCCAGCATGCTGGCCCGGCTTCAGGCCATGGCTGGCACGGGGCTCATCGCCAGTGTTCTATTTGCCCTGTTTACGGGCGGCGCGGCGTTGATCAGCGCCGTGGGCGCGGGCGGCTGGATTTTCAGCGTCAAACCGATCACGCCCGATTTCAACCGGCTGAACCCGCTCAAGGGCGCAGCCAACCTGTTCTCCAAGCAGCAGATGACCAACGTGGCCAAGATGATCTTGATGACGGCCATTTTGGTGTTCGTCGCCTGGAAATACATGGGCAACAGCATTGAGGAGATGGCGACGCTGGTACTGCAACCGTCGTCTTCCTCCATTTCCCACGTAGCCCGCTGGATGACCGGGGGCATGGGCCTGCTGCTGCTGGTCGTTTTTATGGCTGCACTGATCGATGTACCGCTGCAGGGGGTTTTCTTCCGTCAGCGGCTCAAGATGTCGCATCAGGAAGTCAAGAAGGAGCACAAGGAATCCGACGGCAGCCCTGAAACCAAGGGCCGCATGCGCCAGCGCCAGCGGGAAATCGCTGACCGCGCGAGCGTCTCGGCCGTGCCCAAAGCTGACTTTGTGGTGATGAACCCCACCCACTACGCGGTTGCCCTCAAGTACGAAGACGGCATGAGCGCGCCCCAGGTGATTGCCAAGGGCACCGACCTGGTCGCCATGCGCATCCGCGATCTCGCCAAGACCCATGCCGTTCCCGTGTTGCAGTCCCCCGTGCTGGCACGCGCGCTGTATGCGCACGCCGACCTGGACCAGCCGATCCCAGCCACGCTCTACAACGCTGTGGCCCAGGTGCTGGCCTACGTCTACCGCTTGAAGGCGGCCATGCGCGGTGAAGGGCAGATGCCAGGCGACTTGCCGGTGCCGCATGTGCCTGCCGAGCTCGATCCTCTGCATCGCTCCGAACGCGAAGGTGAACCCGCATGAACACGTCGTTGAAATCTGCGCAGCAGTGGGCCGGTGGCCGCTTGGCTGGCGCGTCTGGCCTGTCAGCGCCGCTGCTGGTGGTGGCCATCCTGGCACTGATGGTGCTGCCGATTCCGCCTTGGCTGCTGGACACGTTCTTTACGCTCAATATCGCGGTTGCCCTGATGGTGATGATGGTGGCCGCCTACATGCTGCGGCCGCTTGATTTCGCCGCCTTCCCCACCGTTTTGCTGCTCACCACACTGATGCGGCTGTCTCTGAACGTCGCATCCACTCGGGTGGTGCTGCTGGAGGGCCACACCGGGCCTGGCGCCGCGGGTGCGGTGATTGAAGCTTTCGGGCACTTCCTGGTGGGCGGCAATTTCGCGGTGGGTTTGATTGTTTTCGCGATTCTGGTGGTCATCAACTTCGTCGTGATCACCAAGGGCGCCGAGCGCATCGCTGAAGTCTCGGCCCGCTTCACGCTGGATGCCATGCCTGGCAAGCAGATGGCGGTAGACGCCGACCTGAACGCCGGCTTGATTGACGAGGCAGAAGCCAAGCGCCGCCGCGCAGAAGTGTCAGAAGAAGCGAACTTCTTCGGTTCCATGGACGGCGCTTCCAAATTTGTGCGCGGCGATGCCGTGGCCGGCATCTTGATCCTGCTGATCAACATCGTCGGCGGCTTCGCCATCGGCATCCTGCAGCATGGCCTGAGCGCCGGCAAGGCAGCCGACACCTACATCCTGATGGCAGTGGGTGATGCGCTGGTGGCGCAGATTCCCGGTCTGTTGATCTCAGTCGCGGCGGCCATGGTGATCTCGCGCGTGGGCAAAGACACCGACATGGGCCAGCAGATCGTCAAGCAGCTGTTCATGTCGCCGCGGGTGCTGGGCATCACCGCCGCTATCTTGATCTTGCTCGGCTTGATCCCCGGTATGCCGCACGTGGTGTTCCTGCTCATCGGCTCTGCCCTGGGCTATCTGTCCTGGTCGCTGCTGCAGAAAGCCAAGGTGCCGCCGCCCGTCGAAGCGCCGCCAGAGCCCGCGGGCGATGGCGAAGCCACCTGGGACGATTTGCAGCCAGTGGACTTGCTGGGGCTGGAGCTGGGTTACCGCCTGATCGCGCTGGTCGACAAGACCCGCCAGGGAGATTTGCTCACCCGCATCAAGGGCGTGCGGCGCAAGTTCGCACAGGAGGTGGGCTTCTTGCCGCCACCAGTGCATGTGCGCGACAACCTCGAGCTCAAGCCCAGCGGCTACCGCATCACGCTTCGCGGCGTGCAGGTAGGCGAGGGTGAAGCGTTCCCCGGCATGCACCTGGCCATCAACCCCGGCGGCATCACCACACCGCTGATTGGCACCGCGACCACCGATCCGGCCTTTGGCCTGCCCGCGCACTGGATCGACGAGCCGCAAAAGGAAGCGGCGCAAATGGCGGGTTTTACCGTCGTTGATTCGGAAACCGTGATGGCCACGCATTTGTCACACTTGATGCAAATGCAAGCCGCCAAGCTCCTCAGCCGCACCGAGACCCAACAGCTGGTCGAGCACGTGGCCAAGCTCGCGCCCAAACTCATCGAAGAAGTGGTGCCCAAGATGGTCTCCATCGCCACCTTTCAGAAGGTTCTGCAGTTGCTGCTGGAGGAATCTGTGCACATACGCGATATCCGCACCATCATTGAAACGCTGGCCGAGCATGCTGTTGCCAGCACTGACCCGGTGGACCTGGCCCGCCGCGTGCGTGTGGCGCTGTCGCCGGCCATCGTGCAGCAGATCTACGGCCCGACACGGGAACTGAACGTGATTGCCATTGAACCTGGCCTGGAGCGCCTGCTGGTGCAGGCCCTGGGCAATGCCAGCGGCCCGGCGCTCGACCCCGGCGTGGCCGACATCCTGACCCAGCGCGCTGCCGAAGTCGCCCTGCGCCAGGAAGAGATCGGCCTGCCCGCCTGCCTGCTGGTACCCGACGCAATACGCACTTCCGTCTCACGCCTGGTGCGCCGCGTGGCGCCGCGCCTGCAAGTACTGGCGCACAGCGAAATTCCTGAAACCCACACGATCCGCATCGGGCCCATCCTCCAAGGAGCATCAGCATGAACATCCAACGCTTCCATGCGCCCACCTCGCGCGAGGCCCTTGCCAAGGCGCGTATGGCATTCGGCGACGGCACGCTGATCTTGTCCAACCGCCCGACGCCGAACGGCGTGGAAGTAGTTGCCACGGCCGAAGAAACGCTCGATGCGCTGGATGTTGCGGCGCACACGCCCCAGGCGCCCGCCCGCAAATCCATGGCGACTCCTGTGCAGAACGATTCCCTGGCCGCGCGCGCCGCAGCACCGCGGGCACAGGCAGATGCCAGCGCATCGCGCAACCCGGTACACCAAGATACTGAGCAGCTCGCCATGAGCACGTTGTCGTTTCAGGATTACGTGCGCGAGCGCATGCTGCGTCGCCGCCATGACGCGGCGACCGGCGCACAAGAGGCGGACCAGATCGATACAGGTAACGGGGGCATGCGCGCCGCCGCAGACACAGCGGCTGCGCCGATGCGCAGTGCCCAACCTGCTCCTGTTGCAGCCCAGCGTCACAACCCCCTGACAGCGAGTGCGCCCCGCCGTGACGCTCCACGCGTTCAGCGCGACGCGCCAGCTTCTCTGAATCGGCAGGGGTCTGCCAACCCGGGCCAGCAAAACGTCATGCAGGAGCTGCAGGTGATGAAGGACCTGATTGAAGAGCGCTTCAACACGCTCTCCTGGCTCGGCCAAGCCAAGCAGAACCCGATCCAGTCCAACCTGATGCTCAAGTTGATTCGCTCAGGCTATTCGCCCGCCCTGGCGCGCACCGTGCTTGAGCGCCTGCCCGAAGACCTCGATGCCTCCGAATCGGTGCGTTGGTTAATGGATGTGCTGGAGCGAAACCTCAAAACAGACGCTGCGATGCAGCCCCTGTATGAGCAAGGTGGCACTTTTGCGCTTGTCGGCTCGACCGGAGTTGGCAAAACCACCACCACTGCCAAACTGGCAGCGCTCTGCGCCCGCGTGCATGGCCCGGCCAGCGTCGGCCTGATCACACTGGATACTTACCGCATTGGCGCCCACGACCAACTGCGCAGCTACGGCCGGATGCTGGGGATCGTTGCGCACCTGGCCCATGACCAGGCAGCCCTGCAAGACTTGCTCGGCCTGCTCAGCGGCAAGAAAATGGTGCTGATTGACACCACTGGCGTGGCACCGCGTGATCCCCGTCGGCGCGACATGCTGGACGTATTGGATCTGCCCGACGTGCAGCGCCTATTGGTACTGAACGCCGGTAGTCACGGCGATACGCTGGACGACACGTTTGCAGCCTTCAAGACGCCCGGCACGCAGCAGGCCATCCTCACCAAGGTGGACGAGGCCGTGAAGCTTGGTCCCTCGCTCGATGCCCTGATTCGCCACCAGGCGCTGCTGCGCGGTGTCACCAACGGCCAGCGGGTACCGGAAGACTGGGAAGCGGCCGACGCGCGCTCCCTGGTGGCCAGCTCGATGCGCTCCGCTGCACGCTCAGCGTTTGACCCGAAGTCGATCGAACTGAACTTCTTCTTTTCGCAGGGACCTGATTTGCGCCGCGAATCGGGGCTGGCCCATGTTTGACTTTGGCGTGCATCAAGGCAGCAGCCTGCTGGGCGCGAGCGCAGCAGACCACAGCCTTCGCCTGATCCCCATGGTGGCCACGGCCCATGGCCGGGAGCAGTCAGTGGTCTGGGACGTTTGCCAGCACTGGCAACGCATGGGTTACCCGACGCTGGTACTCGATGGCTCCAGCATGGAGACCGACGCAGAACCCGGCTTGGCAGACCTGCTGGAGCATTCGCTCTGGATTGACAGAGCGACAGATCGCGCTGCCGACAACGCGTCCTCGGTGGCCGTGCTTCCCGCCGCACGCGGCCTGTACACACTGCGCAAGAATGCGGGCGCCTTGCAGGTCCTGAACTCGTTGTTCAGGCGGTATGCGGTGGTGGTTTTGTATGCGCCGCTTGACACCCTCGCCTCGCCTTTGCTGGAATGGTCTGGCACGGTGCCTCTGGTGGTATTAGGGAGCGGAGCCGCAGGCGTCGTCGAGGGCTACCAGCAGCTCAAAGCACTGGCGGTGAATGGCGGCGTCAGTGCGCTGGTGGCTGGCATCGTGAGTTCTGATGCGGCCGCCTCTGTGGTGAAGAGCCAGCTGCAGCGCGTGTGCGCCTGTGCAAGCGATCACCTGAGCAGCGCACCGCGTACGATGGCGGTGGACCCGCTCCGGCCGACGGACATGCAGCGCCTGGCGCTTGCTTTGCTCGAAAGCGCCGGGACGCTGGCGTCCGCTGGCTCGCCGTCTGCCGGGCTACTATGGTCCACCATTGCGGCGCCGGCTGCCGCACCACTTTCAAGCCACTGACGTGACCTATACCGCAAAAGGCCAGTTGGACCGCGACGCGCAGATCCGCCAGCATGTTCCGCTGGTGCGACGCCTGGCGCACCACATGATCGCCAAGCTGCCCGCCAGTGTGGAAATCGACGACCTGATTCAGGTCGGCATGATCGGCCTGTCAGATGCACTCACCCGTTTCGAAGCGGCCCAGGGAGTGCAGTTCGAGACCTTCGCCACACAACGCATCCGTGGCGCCATGCTGGACGAACTGCGCGAATCCGACTGGATGTCCCGCAGCTCGCGCAAGAGCCAAAAGGACATCGAAAAAGCGGTTCGCCGCTTGGAGCAGACGCTGGGTCGCAGCCCGCTTGAGTCTGAAATCGCACAGGAACTTGACCTGCCGCTAGCGGAGTACCAGAGCCTGCTAGGCAAGGTGCGCGGTACGCAGCTGGTGTATCTGGAGGACATGTCGCGCGGCGACGGCGATGATGGCGAGAGCTTCCTTGAGCGGCATGAAACGCCCGACGACGGCGCCGATCCGATGGCCATGCTACGCGACCAGCGGCTGCGCAGCTCCCTGGTGGCAGCGATCGAGTCCCTGCCGGAACGTGAGCAGCACATCATGGGCATGTACTACGAGCAGGACATGAACCTCAAAGAAATCGCTGCGGTTCTGGGGGTTACCGAATCACGGGTTTGCCAGTTGCACAGCCAGTCGGTTGCGCGTCTGCGCGCCAAGATGCGCAGCCACTGAGCGGCTGATTTTTCCATCAAAAAAAGA
>JBBSRE010000093.1:0-9256 GCA_038243365.1 Burkholderiales bacterium
GACGTCATCAACACCGGGCGCAGCAGCTGGCTCAAAACGAACAGCGTGAGGCCCGTGCCCAGCAGCGTTGCGGCCAGAGTGACACCCATGGTGCGCAAAAAGGTACTGAAATCGGACGACGACTGCAGCGCGAAATAACCGGCGAGCGTGATCAGCGGGATGTGCGTCCCGATAAAAGCCATGACCATGATCTTGCCGCGGTAGTTGAGAAAGCGCAGCTTCGAAATGCGTTCGTAGAACCACAGAGAATGGCTAGGCTCAGGTTTCCTGGAAGACAAGGAGTCCATTTTCATCGGTGGGGCGGCGCTCAATTGGAGGTAGACAACGGGGTTATCGGCGATTCCGCCGTCACACTTAACGGTTGTTACAAGGATGAGGCCCTCCTCTTCGGGGCGAGCGGCCATGCGCGGTCCAGACAGCAGGTCGTTGGGGGGAAACGGCACAACGGTGTCCCTGCGAGAGGGTGGCACTTGTGCCGACGCTGCGTCTGAGCCAGAGATCCCGGTGGGACAATCATGCGCAGGCGACCTGGTATCTGCCATGCCGCTGTGATTCCCGAACCGCGCGCCAGCCGCACCCATGCGAACAAGCCCCTATGCAAATCGCCACCTGGAACATCAACTCGCTCACCGTTCGCCTGCCGCAGGTTTTGGCCTGGCTGGAAGCCAATCCGGTCGAAGCGCTGTGCTTGCAAGAGCTCAAACTCACTGACGACAAGTTTCCCTTTGGTGCGCTCAAGGAAGCGGGCTACGAGTCCGCCGCCTTTGGCCAGAAGACCTACAACGGCGTGGCCATTCTGAGCCGCAGCCCCTTGCGCGATGTGGTGCGCAATGTGCCGGGCTCTGATGACGTGCAGGCGCGCGTGATTGCGGGCACGCTGGACACGCCGCTGGGCCCAGTGCGATTGATCAATGGTTATTTCGTCAACGGCCAGGCACCCGACAGCGACAAGTTTGTCTACAAGATGCAGTGGCTGCAGGCGCTGCAAGACTGGGTGCGCAGCCAAATGGCCCAACACGAGCAGCTGGTGCTGGTGGGTGATTTCAACGTGGCACCGGAAGACCGTGACACCTACGACCCCGTGGGCCTGGCGGGCACCATTCACCACACGCCAGAAGAACGCGCCCATTTTCAGGCGCTGCTCGACTTGGGTCTGACCGACACCTACCGCATGTTCGATCAACCCGAGAAAAGCTTCTCCTGGTGGGACTACCGCATGCTCGGTTTTCAGAAAAACAAGGGCATGCGGATTGACCATATTCTGGTGAGCGACGCGCTCAAACCCGCGGTGCAGGCCTGCACCATTGACCGAGCGCCCCGCAAAAACCCGCAGCCCAGTGACCACACGCCGGTGGTGGTGACACTGGCTGCCTGACGCGCCAGCGCGGCGCACCAGACACCTCTCTATTGTTTCCCACGCTGATTGCCGTTTCAGTTGTCGCCGGTACGCTGGAAGTATGCTTCTGCGCCTTCAAACCGTGCCGGCGAGCCACCTGAACCAACACGCTCTTTTTGCCAACACCTTGAGCCGATTGCCATGACCGCTTCTTCCCTGCCCCAACAGTCTTCTGCCTCTGCCGGATCGCGCAGCACTGCGCCCAATGACACCTCGGGTGTGGTGGTGCGCGGCGTCACCACGCCGCTGCGCCTGGCGGATTTCCGGCTCATCGCGTTCGACATGGATTCGACTCTCATCAACATCGAATGCGTAGACGAGATCGCCGATGCAGCCGGCCGCAAAGCCGAAGTGGCGGCCATTACCGAAGCGGCGATGCAGGGCGTGATCACCGATTACAAGGAAAGCCTTCGCCAGCGCGTAGCGCTGCTCAAAGGCGTGCCGGTGGCGCACCTGGAAGCGGTGTTCGAGCAACGGCTGCGCTTCAATCCTGGCGCTCAGACCCTGATTGACGCGGCGAAGAACGCGGGCCTCACGACACTGCTGGTGTCTGGGGGCTTCACGTACTTCTCCGATCGGGTGAAGAGCGGGCTTGGCATCGACTTTGCGCGTTCCAACCAATTGGAAATCGAAGGCAACGTGCTCACAGGGCGCATGGTCGATCAGCCTTGGGGCGACATTTGTGACGGCCAGGAAAAGCGCCGCACCTTGCTGGAGCTGGCCTCCCTGATGGGAATTTCTGCGGCGCAAACCATCGCCATGGGTGATGGCGCCAACGACCTGCCCATGATGGGCGCTGCAGGGCTGTCAGTGGCTTATCACGCCAAGCCAGCCGTGCGCGCGCACGCTCAGATCGCCATCAACTCCGGCGGGTTGGATCGGCTACTGGAAGTCGTGCGGCCCTGAGCTCGGTAAGCCTGCGCCGTTTGGCGCGGCCCCTCTGGGGGGGGCGAAGCGCAACTCAAGCTCAACGTCTTTGCGAGCCCGCAGGCTGCGCCATGGCCGCACGCGCGGTGCGCTTCGCCACGGGAATTTTTTCGGTCTTGCCGCCGTTTGGTGCTGCGGCCGTTTGCTGAGCCAAGCGGTTTTCCTCTGGCTGCGCTGGGTTCGAACGTGGCAGCGAACGCGCAGGCACCAGTCTGACTTCTGGAGCGTGCAGCTTGCCAGGCACCATGCGCGTCAGCAGCATGGGCTGCGCGTCGGACGGCGGACCACTTTGCTCTTTCATGAGGTCGGCCAGCGTGTATTGATCGATCACCTGCATGAAGGCATGCATCGCCTGCGCAAGAATGCCCCGAAGGCCGCAATGCGGAGTCAGCCGGCAGTGATTGGTCGCCAGGTCAAAGCATTCGACCAGGTGAAAATCCGTTTCGGTGGCGCGCACCACGGCCCCCAGGTTAATGTCACTGGGGGCGCGCCGAAGCCGCATGCCGCCGCCGCGTCCACGCGAAGTTTCCAGCAATCCGGTGGCGCCCAGTTGCTGAACGATCTTGGTCAGGTGGCTCCGTGAGATGTCATAGGCATCGGCCACTTCCGTGATGGTGACCGCGGCGGGCCGATCCTGCGCCGCTGCGCAATACATCAGCACGCGCAGTGTGTAGTCGGTCCACTGAGTCAAGCGCATAGGGGTGTTTCAAGTAAGTTGAAAAATGCTAGCCGAAACATTCTATCTATTAGAATGTTCATGTTACTTGAACTTAAAATATCTGTCTGATGACCTCAATCCAGGAGCAACTGCCCGGCACTGAACGAGGCCCGTTGTCACGCGAGCGCCTTTCCACCCTCGTGCACTCTTTTTATGCCGACGTGCGGGCAGATCCTTTGCTGGGCCCGGTGTTCGAGCAGGCATTGGCAGAGCGGTGGGAGCCCCACCTGGAACGAATGGTGGAGTTCTGGAGCACGGTGGCGCTTGGCAGCAGATCGTTTACCGGCAACGTGTTCGGCAAGCACATGGCGCTTTCAGACGTGACGCCGGAGCACTTCACCCATTGGGTGCAGCTTTGGAAGAAGC
Source organism: Burkholderiales bacterium (assembly GCA_038243365.1). GTDB lineage: Bacteria > Pseudomonadota > Gammaproteobacteria > Burkholderiales > Burkholderiaceae_C > Simplicispira. The sequence continues at coordinate 3,408 of JBBSRE010000093.1, forward strand.
ACACCGAGCGCCTGTTTGAGCCAGAAGTCTCACGCGACCTGCAGGTCACGGCGCATGGCATCGCACGCAATCTGTTCCTCGGGTATTTCGGGGTGCCACCCAATTTTTCGCACCAAGACGCCGCGTCGCTCGCCTGACCGGCCTACCGCCACCTTGTGCAGGGCTGCGTCGCCTGCATTTCACCTGCTCAGCTGCTCATCCAGATTGCTGACCAGTCACTGTGCAGACAGTGACGCCGCGCCTCTCCACACCCACCAGGCCAGCAGCAGCATGGTTGCGCCGGTGAGCGCATCGAGCACTCGCCACGCCTGCGGGCGGGCGAACACGGCGCGCATCCGGCTGCCGGCCAACGCGAGCGACAGGAACCACAGCAGGCTGGCCGAGGCTGCGCCCGCCATGAAGGCGAGCTTGAGAGCCCCCGCCTCTCGCGCGCCCAGGGAGCCGACCAGCAGCACGGTGTCCAGGTACACGTGCGGGTTCAGCAGAGTCAGCGCGGCCAAGGCAGCCACCACACGGCGGCGGCTGGTGGGAGCTGCAAGGTCTTTCACCGGTGACGTCCCTCGCCCCGGCAGCAGACGCGACCACGCCAGCAGGCCATAGCACAGCAAAAACAAGGCGCCACCGAGGGACAGCGCTTCGGCCAGCCCAGGTCGGCTCGCCAGCAGCTGCGCCATGCCGACAACGCCAATCCCCATCAGCGCGACATCACTCAGCACGCACCAGGCTATGCATGCGCGTACATGCCGGCCCCAGACCGCCTGGCGAAGCACAAAAAGGTTTTGCGCGCCGATCGACGCAACCAGTGCCAAGCACACGCCGAAGCCGGTGATCCACGAAGTAAAGAAGGTGTGCAATGCCATGCCCCGATTCTTGACTCATAGAAGCCTTAAGTACACTTCATAATCATTACTTCGATGAAGGAATGCTAATGTTGGATTACGCCGCACTGGAAGCGCTGGCTGCCGTCGTGCGCGAAGGCTCGTTCGAACGCGCGGCGCGTCGTTTGCACGTCACGCCATCCGCCATTTCTCAGCGCGTGAAGCAACTGGAAGAGCGCACCGGTCAGGTGCTGGTATTGCGCACCTCACCGTGCACAGGGACCGACGCAGGACGACGCCTGTGTCTGCACTTCGAACAAGTCGCTCTCTTGGAAAACACGCTGCGCCGGGCCGATCCTTCATTGGTGCAGGGGCAAGGAGGGCCGGCTCCCACTTTGACGCTCGCAGTCAATGCCGACTCACTCTCCACCTGGTTCATGGACGCCATGGCCGCGTTCACGGAGGCCGGCAACGAGCTGCTGGACCTGCGCATCGACGATCAGGAATACACCGCTCAGCGGCTGCGTGACGGCGAAGTGCTCGCCGCTGTTACCACGACCACCGCCAGCATTGCCGGCTGCAACAGCTGGCCGCTGGGCTCCATGACTTACACCGCGGCAGCCAGCCCTGCGTTCATCGCTCGCCATCTCGGCCAAGGAGTGAGCACAGAGAGCCTGCGCACGGCGCCAATGCTCAGCTTCGACCCGGGCGACCGATTGCAGGACCAATGGCTTGCGCATTACGGGCGGGCCACCCGCGGACAACCGCCCCGGCACTACGTGCCGTCCAACGACGGCTATGTACAGGCGTGTGAGCATGGCTTGGGTTGGGGCATGCACCCTTTGCGCCTGATCGAGCGGCAACTGGAAGACGGCCGGCTGCAAGCCCTGCTGCCTAGCGCCACATTGCGGATGCCCTTGTTCTGGGTGCATCTGCGCAGCGCGCAGGCGCCTCTGCAGCGCCTTACGCAGTGCGTGTTTGCAGCCGCCAGAGAGTGGCTTGAGCCTTCGCACGATGAACCGGTCGCATGAAGCGATTTGGCCACTGACGACAAACATCAGCCGGCCAGGCCGTCAACCTCGTTTACTGCGCAACCCGCGCGCTTGCAGCGCGAGCAGCACGCGCTCCACATGGTCGCCCTGCAGTTCGATGACACCATCCTTGCAGGTGCCGCCCACTCCACAGGTCGCTTTCAACTCTTTAGCGAGCGAAGCCAGTGCATCGTCTTCCAACGCCGCACCGCGTATGGCGGTGACGGCTTTCCCCTTGCGCCCCTGCGTCTCAAGCCGCACGCGCGCTACCCCGTCGCCTGCGGGCACTGTCTTTTGCAAGTGGCAAACGCAGTCGGTCACGCTCTGCCGGCACTTGGGGCACATGCGGCCCTGCTCGGTCGAATAGACGAGCCCGCCGGCGGCAGGCGCAGCGCGCCGGCTCACTGAAGCCCCACGCTGCGACCGAAATCAAGGACGCGGGTAGCAGCCACGGTTTCGATGAAAAACAGCACCAGTGCGACCAGAAAAGACAGCACACCGGCCATGAAGCTGCCCACCGCCCAGGCCGGGCTGTTGAGCTCGGTGGTTTCGCCCAAGAACAAAAACAAGATAGTGAGGCCAATCAAAAAGCCGCACAGCGTCAGAAAACCGATGCTCAGCGTGACCAGCCAGCCGCGTTTGCGCAGCAGCGCAAGCTCGCGCAGTGCGCGCGCTTGATCAGGCAGGTCGTCCGGGCGGCGGCTGGTGCGCTCCAGGGTGCGGGCCCGATCCACGATGCGCGCCAAGCGCGTGGCTACCGCGCCGATCATGGCGGCAACGGCGGTCAGCAAAAAAACGGGCGCCACCGCCAGTTGAATGCTGTGCACGATGGAAGCGGGGTCGGAGACGATGTTCATTCGGCAGGATTATCCGTGCGGCGCTGGCGCAGGCTGGCGTTGGCTGGGGGTCATTGGCCCCAGCGAGGCGCAGTGTGCGCGGCCGGCCGCACTTCGCACAAGCGTGTGCCAATGGCCTGGGGCGCCAATCAGCTAACTCGCGACACCCAGCGCGCACAATCGACAGCTGCACAGACTGTGGGCGGCTCTTCCCCACCGCAATCTCCATTTATCGCGTGGGCGCACCTGCGCCTGGCTTTTCATCTTCCGTTCTCCCATGTCTTTTTCAGAAACAGGTCTCTCCGCTGCCCTCTCTCACGCTGCCATGGCACAGGGTTTCGCCACGCCCACAGCGGTGCAGCACCAGATGATCCCTGCTGTTCTGCAAGGACGCGACGTGCTGGCTCAGGCGCCAACGGGCTCTGGCAAGACCGCAGCGTTCGCGCTGCCGTTGCTCGAGCTGCTCGCGCGCCAGCGCCACGTCGCAGGGCCGTCAACCAGCAGGCGCCGCTCTGTACAAGTGCTGGTACTGGTGCCTACGCGTGAACTGGCGCTGCAGTGCGGCGACGTGCTGAGTCAAATGTCCAGCGCTCTTCCCGATGAGCGCACCGAGATTGCGGTGGTGTTTGGTGGCGTTTCCATCAACCCGCAAATGATGGGCCTGCGCGGCGGGGCGGACATCGTGGTGGCCACCCCAGGGCGGCTATTGGATTTGGTTGAGCACAACGCGGTGCATCTGGGCGACGTGCGCACCCTGGTGCTGGACGAAGCTGATCGGCTGCTCGACCTCGGATTTGCCGACGAGCTGACCCGAGTGATCGAACTGCTGCCTGCCAAGCGTCAGAACCTGCTGCTGTCCGCCACCTTCCATGGCAAGGTGCATGCGCTGGCGGAGCGCTTGTTGACGGCACCCGAGCGCATCGTGGTGGAAGGCGCGCTCGAAGCTCCCGCCATCGTTCAGCGCAGCGTGGCAGTGGACGAGAAGCGCCGCACCCAGCTGCTGCTTACGCTGGTCAAGGAGGAGAAATGGACCCGCGTGCTGGTCTTCGTGGCCACGCAATACGCTGCCGAACATGTGGCCGAGAAGCTCTACAAAGCCGGCGTTTACGCCACCCCATTCCACGGCGGTCTGAGTCAGGGCGCACGCAAGCAGGTGCTTGACGAATTCAAGGCCGAGCGCTGGCAAGTGGTGTTAACCACTGATCTGGCTGCGCGCGGGCTCGACATCGAGCAGCTGCCCGCTGTCGTCAACTACGATTTGCCGCGTTCGCCAGCCGACTATGTGCACCGCATCGGGCGCACCGGGCGCGCGGGCGAGCCAGGCCTGAGCATGAGCTTTGTCACGCCGGAGAGCGAGGGGCACATGCAGCTGATTGAAAAGCGGCTGGGCATGACGCTCGAACGGGAGGTGGTGCCTGGCTTCGAGCCCACCACCGAACCCGATGCGGCCACTGTGCAGGCAGCCGGCACGGGCGGCATCAAGGGCCGACGCCCCAGCAAAAAGGACAAGCTGCGTGCAGCCGGTCTGTTGCCGCCCTTGGGCTCAACTGACTTGGACGGCGAAGATACCAAACCAGACCCAGCGACGGGCGGTTGATCGCGGCTAAGAGTGGCTAAAAGGGGCCAACAGCGGCCAATGACGAATCAGGCTGCGTGGCAGCGCTTGGGGCCACGTACGGCGACGCTGCCTGTTCAGGGCTGATCGGTGTAGGGCGCAGCTGCAGGTGGCGGCGCATCAGGGTCCACCGGACGCGGCGCGCGCTTGGCCGGTTTGGCCACGAGTTCCAGATAGAACTGCGCTGCGCCGCCCGCCGCCGCACCGTCTACCAATGCGGTGACATCAGCCAAAGCCACAGGCTGTGGCTCTTGCGGCGGCAAAGCAAAACGGCAATCGAAATCCCAAAAATCCGCGCCTTCCGGCAGGGTTTTGCCGCGCTCTCGGCGCATGTATTTGCGGATTTCGTTCTTGATGGCGTCGAGGCGCCGGTCCGGGTGCAGGCCCTCGACATGCAGGGCAAAAGTTTTCTTCATGGCCGATGTTAGCGCGCCGCTCGAGGCTTTCATGGGCGCTGCGCCATCCCGCTCATCCCATCCAGCCGCCGAAATTATAGTGAAAATTGGCTCTAGCGCTTATGGGTATTGCGCAAGCTGCTATCAATACGGAAGCACCGTCCGTTGTGGCTGGCCTGGAACATCGGAGCGGGTGGGCCGCATCAGTAGTGCGGCGGGCGCTCGTCCGCGCTGCTGCTATCACCTGCAGGCGCCGCGCTCGGCGCTTGCTCGCGCAGGCGAACCACTTCGCGCGCAAGCCGGTCGATTTGCTCCTGCTGGCGGTAGATGGTGAGGTTGAGCTCGTCGAGCAGGTCTTCCATGTAGCTCGCCTTGATCTCCAGGTTCTCGAGCCGCTGGGCACTGACAGGTGTGTCGGGCATCGTCAACCTACAAGGCCTGCGCCAGACGCGCGACGCCGTCGCGAATCTTCTCCACGTCGGCCGTGGCAAAGGACAGGCGCAGCGTTGCCGGATCGGGGTTGGCGCAATAGAACGGCGTGCCAGGAACAAACGCCACGCCCTGCTCAATGGCGCGCTTGGCCAGCACAGAGCCATCCGCCACCTTGCCACCGGCACCGGTCAAACGCGCCCAGACGAACAGCCCGCCTTGCGGCTGCACAAAGTCGACGGCCTCGCCCAGGTGCTGACGCAACGCGTCTCCCATGGCCTGCGCGCGCTCGCCGTACACGGCGCGCACCTTGGCCAGCGTGGCGGGCATGCGCCCTGCCTTCAGATATTGCGCCGCAGTGGCCTGAGCGAACGTGCTGGTGTGGGCATCGCTGAACTGCTTGCACATGGTGGCTTTGGCCAGCAGCTCTGCCGGGGCAATCATCCATCCCACGCGCAAGCCAGGTGAGAGCACTTTGCTCAGGCTGCCGCAGTGCACCAGCAGTTCGCGGCTGCCCGGAACTTCGCAGGACAGTGCCAACAGGCTGGGCGGAGGCGCTTTGCCGAAATACAGGTCGCCATACGGATCGTCTTCAACGATGAGCGTCTGATGCTTGACGGCCATCTTCAGCACACGCCTGCGCCGCGCAAGGCTCAGCGTGGCGCCGCTAGGGTTGCCGAACGTCGGGATCAAATAGACGAATTTGGGCTTGTGCTCAGCCATCA
>JBBSRE010000094.1:0-9200 GCA_038243365.1 Burkholderiales bacterium
GCTTTGGCCGGATCAAACTTGAACTCAAACAAGCCGCGCAGCGTCATGTGGCGCTGGCTTTGGTCGTTGATGATTTGGGCGTATTCCTTGTAGGTGCTCCAGTTGTTGGAGCGCGTGCTGTGCTGCAGTTTGGCGATGGCGTCGGGTGACCACATGTGCTCTTCGCCCCGGGTGCGCCAGGCGTATTCACCGCCAGCGTCCAGCATGGTCTCCAGCAGCGGGCTGTCGCCAAACGCCGCCTCGTGCATGCGGATCGCTTCTTCGGCGATCTGGAACACGCCGATGCCTTCGACTCGGCTTGCCGTGCCCGTGAAGTATTTGTCGACAGTCGCGGTAGACAGGCCAATGGCTTCAAACAGCTGCGCCCCGCAGTAGCTCATGTAGGTGGAGACACCCATCTTCGACATGATCTTGGACAGACCCTTGCCGATGGCTTTGACATAGTTGGCAATGGCCTTTTCCGGCGAGAGCTCATCACCCAATCCCTTGTGCAAGTCCGCCAGCGTTTCCATGGCCAGGTAGGGGTGCACGGCCTCCGCGCCGTAGCCGGCCAGCACGGCAAAGTGGTGCACTTCGCGCGCGGACCCGGTCTCGACCACCAGGCCAGCCGTCGTGCGAAGCCCTAAGCCCACCAGATGCTGGTGAATGGCAGAGAGCGCCAGCAGCGCGGGAATCGCCACGCGCTCGGCCGACAGACGCCGGTCGCTGATGATCAGGATGTTGGCATCGCCTCGAATGGCGTCCACCGCCTGTGCGCACAGGGAAGCCAGTTTGGCCTCCACCCCTTCGCGGCCCCAGGCGAGCGGATAGGTGATGTCGATCACGCTGCTGCGGAACTTGCCATTGGTGTGCCGCGCAATGTCGTGCAGCTTGGCCATGTCGGCGGCGTTCAGCACCGGCTGGGTGACTTCCAGCCGCATGGGCGGGTTCACCTGGTTGATGTCCAGCAGGTTGGGCTTGGGGCCGATAAAGCTGTTGAGCGACATCACGATGGCTTCGCGAATCGGGTCGATCGGCGGGTTGGTCACCTGCGCGAACATCTGCTTGAAGTAGTTGTACAGCGGCTTGTTCTTGCCGGAGAGCACAGCCAGCGGGCTGTCGTTGCCCATGGAGCCAATGCCTTCTTCACCATTCTTGGCCATGGGCGCCAGCAGGAATTTGACGTCTTCCTGCGTGTAGCCAAAGGCTTGCTGGCGGTCAAGCAGCGAGGGCTGTCCGGGAACGCCCGCCAGGGCCGCTTGTTCGCCAGCTGGCGCATCCGCTGCGCTTTCACCGGCCATTGCACCTACGCCCACGCTGTCGAGCTTGATGCGCAGGTTTTCAATCCACTGCTGGTAGGGCTTGGTGTTGACGACGTTGGCCTTGAGCTCGTCGTCGTCGATCAAACGCCCCTGCTCCAGATCGATGAGCAGCATCTTGCCGGGCTGCAGGCGCCATTTGCGCACGATTCTGTTTTCGGGAATCGGCAGCACCCCTGATTCCGACGCCATGACCACCAGGTCGTCATCGGTGATGCAGTAGCGCGAAGGGCGTAGGCCGTTGCGGTCCAGCGTGGCGCCAATCTGGCGCCCGTCGGTGAAGACGATAGACGCCGGGCCGTCCCACGGCTCCATCATGGCGGCGTGGTATTCGTAGAAAGCGCGGCGACGCGGCTCCATGGTGGTGTGCTGCTCCCACGGCTCGGGAATCATCATCATCACGGCCTGGCTGATGGGGTAGCCCGCCATGGTGAGCAGCTCCAGGCAGTTGTCGAACGTAGCGGTATCTGACTGGTCGGCAAAGCTGATCGGGTAGAGCTTTTTCAAGTCTGCCGCCAGAACAGGCGAGGCCATCACGCCTTCGCGCGCCTTCATCCAGTTGTAGTTGCCCTTGACAGTATTGATCTCGCCGTTGTGCGCCACGTACCGGTAAGGATGCGCGAGCGGCCATTCGGGGAAGGTGTTGGTGGAGAAGCGCTGGTGCACCAGGCCGATTGCGGAGATGCAGCGCGGGTCTTGCAGATCCAGGTAGTAGGTGCCCACTTGATCGGCCAGCAGCAGGCCTTTGTAGACCACAGTGCGGCTGCTCATGCTCGGCACGTAATATTCTTTGCTGTGCTTGAGCCCCAGCGCCTGGATGGCTGCGCTGGCAGTCTTGCGGATCACGTAGAGCTTGCGCTCCAGCGCGTCCTGCACGATCACGTCGTTGCCGCGGCCAATGAACACCTGGCGCAGGATGGGCTCCTTCATGCGCACTGCCGGTGACATGGGCATGTCCTTGTTGACCGGCACGTCGCGCCAGCCGAGCAGCACCTGGCCTTCGGCTTTGATGGCGCGCTCCATCTCCTGCTGGCAGGCCAGGCGGCTGGCGTGCTCCTTGGGCAAGAAAATCATGCCGACGCCGTATTCACCGGCGGCAGGCAGTGAAACGTTTTGCAGCGCCATCTCTTCGCGGTACAGCGCGTCTGGAATCTGGATCAGGATGCCAGCGCCATCGCCCATCAGCTTGTCAGCGCCCACTGCACCGCGATGGTCGATGTTCTCCAGAATCTTCAGCGCCTGCGTCACGATGTCATGCCGCTTCGTGCCTTTGATGTGCGCCACAAAGCCGAGACCACAGGCGTCGTGCTCATGCGCCTTGGAATACAGGCCGTGCTGTTGAAGATGCTCGATTTCGGCAGCCGTGGTCATGGCGCAATCCTTGTTTTTTCGCGAAGATGCGCAGGATAGTGCAATGCAGCAAACGTTTGCAAGATAAATAATGAGGGTCAGATAACGATTTAACTCGATTTCTTGTCGATAAAATTTAATTGGGGACACATTAATTGGATGCAGCCATAGCCGGTGCTATGCCACTGAAACGCCGGCGCTAAGAGGATGCCTTGACTGCGCTCGGCCGCCCTGCTTGAGTTTTCGTCGCCCTGCGACCGGTTCGGATTTCGAGCTTGGATACAAAATCAGCTCTCCCCAGTGCCCAGCCATGAAGCGCTGAAGATGACACCGCGTCGCTGGTCTTCCCATCGAGGCCCGCGATGACTCTGTCTGCGTACGCGGCCTCACGCGCAAAAGGGGTGTTGCCGAGCGCCCAGAACACTGGATGTGACTTGACCAACCGGTCTTGGCGCACACCCAGATGGTGGGCATTGCTGGACCAGGCCCAGTCGGCGGCGCGTGTCGTCAGCTGATCACGCTCGGGTTGGCGCTCAATGTGCACCATGCAATCCAGCAAATGGCTCTCTGGTTCGATGACCGTCGAGCGGTAACGTCCTTCCCACAGCGTGCCGCTGCGGCCATGCCGGCCGTTGAACCAGCGCACATAACGGCGGCCGATCGCCTGCATCATCTGCGGCAAGGCCTCATCCGCTTCGGGCGTCGCCAGCAGATGAAAGTGGGTTGGCATCAGCACATAGGCGTGCACGGCCACGCCGAACGTTGAGGCGGACTCCACCAGCAGCGCATGCATGCGGGCGTAGTCCTCATCGCCCAGGAAAACGGGCTGTCGGTTGTTGCCGCGGTGAATCACGTGGTGCACGTGGTGCGCAAGGGTCAGGCGAGGCAGTCTGGCCATGAGAGGCTCCTTTGATCTGACCCTTATTATTGATCCGCCCAAGCCAGGCACTTGATCGCGCGAAAATTTTGCTATTGAAAAAATAGCTGCTGGCGCTTATCCCATCTGCAAAAAACCCCCAAAACACTCCAAAACCAAGCAAGCGCTAAGTCAGGCCACGTCCTGCGCGGCCAAGCCAAAGCGAGCTCCAAGCACCTGCTCCAACCCGAATTCCTGCAGGATGGCGCGCAAGCGATCGGCTGCGCTGCGCTTCCTCTGGCCGGTGTCGCGCGCAATGATGAGCTCGTTCTTCATGCTGTGCTCCCACCCCACCAGCTCAGTCACGGTGACCTGGTAGCCGCTCGCTTCCAGATGCAGGCACCGCAGCACGTTGGTGATCTGGCTGCCCATCTCCCGCGTGTGCAACGGGTGGCGCCACAGTTCAGCCAGCGGCGTGCGAGCGAGCTGCAGCGCCTTGCCGGCCCGCAGGCAGGCGGCGACTTCGGCCTGGCAGCACGGCACGATCACCATGGCACGCGCGCGCTTTTGCAGGCCGAAGGCAATCGCGTCGTCTGTGGCAGTGTCGCAGGCGTGCAGCGCAGTGACGATGTCGATCTGTTCTGGTAACTCTTGTGCGTCCGTTGCCTCCGCCACTGAAAGATTGAGGAACGACATCCTCTCGAACCCCAGGCGCGCAGCCAGCGCCTGCGACTTCTCGACCAGATCTGCCCGCGTCTCGATGCCATAGATATGGCCGCGTGCTAGCGCCTTGAAGTACAGGTCGTACAGGATGAATCCTAGGTAGGACTTGCCGGCGCCGTGGTCGGCCAGTGTCGGTGCGTGTCCGCCCTCAGCCAATTCACCGAGCAGCGGCTCGATGAACTGAAACAAATGACTGACCTGCTTGAGCTTGCGGCGCGAATCTTGGTTGATGCGCCCGTCGCGCGTCAGGATGTGAAGCTCCTTGAGAAGCTCCACCGATTGACCGGGGCGCAGCTCTGGCAGGTCTGCTACCGGGCTCGATGCAGGCGCGACGCCCATCGACTCCGCCGCATTGGCCTTCTGGCGGCGGTTCATGTTTTTGCATCCTGCAAAGCGACCACTGCCCGGTGAGCACCCACATCGAGCGCCTGCCAGCCCGAACTACCCAGCTCCGTGAGCACCGCAATGTTTCGCTCGAAGATCGCTTCAGCTTCGGGGAAAGCCTCCACCGCGCGGTCAATGCTGTCTTCGCGGAGCAGGTGCAACGTCGGGTAGGGCGAGCGGTTGCTGCAGTTGCTGGCGTCGTCGTCACGGGTTCCGGCGAAGCGGAATGCGGGGTGGAAGCTCGCGATCTGCAGCGTACCGGCAAGGCCGAGCGTCTCCAGAAGCGCGTCGCTTTCATGCAGGAAATCATTGAAATCGAGGAAGTTGCCAAGGCAGTCTGGCACGAGCAAAAGCGTGGTGTCGCGCTGCTCCGCAGGCGTCTCGTTCAATGAGCGCAGCTCATGCTCCAGCGCCAGCAGCACCCCAGCGCCGCTGGTGGCGTGGCACACCGCGTAGTGCACCTGACCTTTGGCATGAACCGATTTGGCAAACGGACACAGGTTGAGGCCTATCACTGCACGCTCCAGCCAGCGAACCGTGTCGGTGATGAGAACGGCCTCGTCGCGGCTGCGCGGGCAGGGGTTGCCGGAGGGCGGCGACACAACAGTATTCATGGGCGAGCGTGCAAAAGGCGCGCCATCTTACCGGCAGCGCTCGGCCGGTGCGCCGAGCCGGGCAATCTCACGAACCGGGGCGTTCGAGTTTCTCCAGTGCCGACATGTCAATTTGCGCGGCCATGCTTCGCAAGGTGGCGATGTCGGTATTTTCCGCCGTGAGCGTGACGATCACCCCATTCTTGAGCGCGATCCTGCGCTCGGCGGAGGATCCGTCCTTCTCATAACTCTCGTGCAGGCTGCGGCCATTCTCTTGCCAAGTTTTTTCAGCATGCGAGGCGTCTTCTTTCTCGCCCTGGACCATGCCGAATGCGGCCGCAGCCATCGCGCCAAGGCCACCCAGATCCGATATTTCCAGATGCACGGTTCGCTCGCCGCTGCCGTAGTCGGCGCTGACCTGGCTGGCCGCCACCCCTACGCCCGTGCCGTCCTGCGACTCGAACCCAGTACGCGCAAGACCTCCCATCTGCTCGGGGAGTGCCGCTTTGAGCAACCGAGCCTCAATCACCTTGCCTCCGCCCAGCAGGCCCGCTGCCGCCGCACCCGCGTCGCGCGTGGCGGCGGCCATGCCGGCCGTGTCGTTGCGAGCCCCGGCCGCTTCCATGCTGCGCGTGGCTTCTTCCATTTTGAGCTGGGCAGCGGCCATGGTGGCGCTGTCGATCACCACCTTGCCGGACGGCGATGTAATGGAAACCCCTGCGTTGTCGCCGCCGGCGAACGGACCCACACCGCGAGGCATGAACGTGGCGTTGATAGCACCCACGATCAGGGCGAGCACGATGGCTGCAACGATCACCACAGCGGTGTAAGCCACAGATTTGTCGCGGTTGCTCTTCATCAAAACCGGCAAGCCGGTATAGAGCAAATAAACGGAGTACAGCGCGGTCAGCAAACCCAGAATCGCCAGCAGCGGCAACAGGCTGAAGACACCACCCAGCATCGCGGCGGTGCTGGAGTACACCGCCACCTTGAGCGCCTGAATCCGATTGGACACACCGCCAAAGCGCGGCGCGAGCACGTTGATGATGAGCGAGAGCACATACACGCCCACCAGGCTGAGCACATACGACACCACCATGTTCGCCAGGCCCGTCATCAGGGGCACCCGGAACGTCATGCCGAAGCCGCCCATGCCGATCAGTGACATCCCTATGAATCCACAGACAGCCGGGATGGCGGCAAGCAGCATCAGGTAGCGTGTGTAAAGGCTCGCGGCGTCAGCTGTTTCGCTATCGATCACTTCCCAGGTCGGTTGGGGTGTCAGCAAGATGGATTTGACGCGTTCGACGATGTTCATGGTTTCCTCCCAGTTTTTATCCAGCCTGCAAAGAGCGCGGGCTGGCGAGTGCGCGAACCATAAACGCAGCGCGGCTTGGGGGCAACCCCAAGTTTTGACCGCTGTGCTTCGTTCTGATCTGCTCGCAATGTCGCGACTTCGGGGGCCATTGCCCATCCCAAATGGCCCAGGTGGGCTTGCCTCAACCCACCCATGCTGGTCATTCAACCAAGCGCAGGAAGCCTCTGGCGTGATGGCTTTTCGTGCAAGCGCGCTGCGACTTCAGCCGCGCTCGAACGCCACCTGTCCACTCACCAGTGTGTAGCGCACCCGGCCCGGCAGTTCGTATCCGCCGAAGGGCGTGTGCTTGCCCTGGCTGCACAAGGTCTGGGATGACACGGTCCAGCGTGCGGCCGGATCGACGATGCACAAATCTCCCACGCCGCCCTCGACCAGCTTGCCCACGCTTGCCGACAGAGTGCCGAGGGCACTGCCCAATACCGCCGCGGGCGCGCTGGTGACCACTTCCAAGGCGCGCGCCAGTGGCACGCCGCCCTCCTGCGACCATTTGAGTGCCAGGCTCAGTAGCAGCTCCAGGCCCGTAGCGCCAGGCTCCGCTTCTGCGAACGGCAGTGTCTTGGCGTCCTCGTCCACCGGGTTGTGGTCAGACACCAGCGCGTCAATGGTGCCATCGCGCAGTCCAGCGGCCAGCGCATCGCGATCGCGCTGCTGGCGCAGCGGCGGCATGAGGCGCGCTCGGCTGTCGAAAAAGCCGATGTCGTTCTCGGTCAGATGCAGGCTGTTGATGCTGATGTCACAGGTCACGGCCAGACCATCTGCCTTGGCACGGCGCACCAGCTCCACCCCCGCTGCGCTGCTGATGCGGCACAAATGAACCCTCGCCTGGGTGCCGCGGAGCAACTCGAAAATGGTGTGCAAGGCGATGGTCTCTGCAGCCACCGGAATGCCGGCAAGGCCCAGGCGCGTGGCCAACGCGCCGCTGGCGGCGACGCCCTTGCCCAGACTCAGATCTTGCGGGCGCAGCCACACCGTATAACCATAAGTGGAGGCGTACTGCAGGCTGCGCTGCAGCACCTGGTTGCTCGCCATGGCCACATCTGCCTGGCTGAAACCCACGCAACCCGAATCGGTCAATTCGGCCATCTCAGTGAGCACCTCGCCGGCCAGACCCCGGGTCAACGCGCCGAGGGGAAACAGCCGTGCCTGGTGCAGCTTTTCGGCGCGGAACTTGAGCATCTCCACCAGACCGGGCTCGTCCAGCACCGGGTCGGTGTCGGGCGGGCAGACCAGGCTGGTCACGCCACCAGCGACCGCCGCCGCCATTTCGGATTCGAGCGTACCTTCGTGCTCATGGCCCGGCTCGCGCAGACGCGCCGCAAGGTCAACCAGGCCCGGCACGACCAGGCAGCCCGTTGCGTCGATGTGCCGCGCGGGCTCGAAGTCCGCTGGCGCGCGGCCTATGCCCACGATGCGGCCTGCCGCCAGCGCGACGTCGCATAGCTGGTCCAACCCGCTCGCTGGGTCGAGCACCCGGCCGTTCTGGATGAGGATCTTCATAATTTCAAGTCAAATAGGCCTCTAGCGCTTATGCATACTGCGCGATCAGCTATCAAAATAGTAGTAGTCCTCAGTACCATCATCACGCCGAATTGCCGGCCACGATAGACATCACCGCCATGCGCACCGCGATGCCAAACCCCACCTGCGGCAGGATGACACTTTGCGGGCCATCCACCACCGCGGAGTGAATTTCGACCCCGCGATTGATAGGCCCCGGGTGCATCACGATGGCATCCGGCTTGGCCAGGCGCAGGCGCTCGGGGGTGAGGCCAAAGTTCTTGAAATACTCCTGGCTGGAGGGCAGCAGCGCGCCGCTCATGCGTTCGTTCTGCAGTCGCAGCGTGATGATCACGTCGGCATCCTTGAGACCTTCTTCCAGGGTGTGGCAGACGCGTACCCCCATGGGCGCCATGTCGGCGGGCACCAGCGTGCGGGGGCCCACCACCCGCACTTCCGGGCAACCCAGGGTGGTCAGCCCGTGAATGTCCGAGCGCGCCACGCGCGAATGCAGCACGTCTCCGACGATGGCCACGGTGAGGTTCGAAAAATCCTTCTTGAAATGTCGAATCGTCAGCATGTCGAGCAGCCCCTGCGTGGGGTGCGAGTGTCGGCCTTCGCCCGCATTGATCACGTGCACATGCGGCGCTACGTGCTGGGCGATGAGGTAGGGCGCGCCCGATTCACCGTGCCTCACCACAAACAGGTCCGCCGCCATGGCCGAGAGATTGGCGATGGTGTCCAGCAGCGATTCGCCCTTGCTCGCAGATGAGCGCGCGATGTCGAGGTTGAAGACATCCGCTGACAGCCGCTTGGCGGCAATTTCAAAGGTGGTCCGGGTGCGGGTGCTGTTCTCGAAAAACAGGTTGAAAACGCTCTTGCCGCGCAGCAACGGCACTTTTTTGACCTCGCGATCGTTGACCGAGACAAAGCTGGCCGCGGTGTCAAGAATGTGCGTAACGATGTTTTGCGGCAGCCCTTCGACGGACAGCAGGTGAATCAGCTCGCCGTTTTTGTTGAGCTGCGGGTTGCGCTGGTTCAGCACGGCGTGGTCTCCTTCACATCGAGCGAGAACCCGCCGCCTTCGGCCCGTGCCAGCGCAATGGATCGGCTGGCTGGCA
>JBBSRE010000095.1:0-9155 GCA_038243365.1 Burkholderiales bacterium
CAGGCACCGCAGGTGCCAGCGCGCAGCGCTTGCGGGGTTAGGGGACACTCATGTCGCGCAGCGACGTTAGTGGCCACAAACCCTGACCCTTGGGATCAGTTGTCGGAGATCAACTGATCAAGAAGCGCCGCAGCCTTGAGCGCGAGGCACTTGCAAGGTGAGCGCACGTCATGCCGTACCGCACCCGAGGCTGCACCCCACTGTCACGCTCAGCCCCTATGTGTAAGACGCTCACTCGTTCAGCAGCGCGATCCATGGAATTTTGGCAAGAATCGGGTACAACGCAAAGGCGTTGTGCATCGATACTTTATAAGCCCCAGACCGTGAGCCCACCATGAACCTGCGCACCTTCCTCCTCATCCTGACTGTCGCCGCCATTGGTACGCTTGCTGCGCTGAACTGGGGGGTCCTGACCACCCCGGGGCCGGTGTCGCTGGGCGTGACCACTATCGACGCGCCGCTGGGCATCGTGATGCTCGCCCTGACCATCCTGCTCGCCGTGTTCTTCGTGGCTTACGTGCTGATGTTGCAGGGCTCGGTTTTATTGGAGACGCGGCGCCACACCAAGGAAATGCATACCCAGCGCGAGTTGGCCGACAAAGCCGAAGCATCGCGATTCACCGAAATGAAGACCTTCGTCCAGACGCAGGGTCAACAGACGCATGCGGCGCTCATGGAGCGCATCGAAACGCTGGAGTCCCGCCTGATGGCGCGCGCCAACGAAACGGACAACACAACAGCTGCCTACGTCGGACAGGTGGAGAATCAGTTGCGTATGCCCCCTCGTATTCTGGAATGACGATGGTGCAAGCGGCATGAAAAAAGGGTCGCCCTGCAGCGATGCAGGGCGACCCTTTTTGATCGTCTGCGCTTGCGGGCGCAGCAGATTCGGACGCTGTCCTATTTGAGCGACATTACCCAGCCTGCCAGTTTCTTCGCTTCGGCTTCGGACACCTGCGGGTTAGCTGGCATAGGAACGGGGCCCCACACGCCAGAACTGCCCTTCATGATCTTGACTGCCAGCTTGTCCACTGCGTCAGCTTGGCCGTCGTACTTCTTGGCAACGTCCTTGTATGCAGGGCCGACCACTTTCTTGTCAATTGCGTGGCACGCCATGCAGTTTTTGGATTTGGCCAGCGCTTCGTCTGCCATGGCTGGAGCAGCCAATGCCGCAGAAGCTGCGAGTGCGATAAATATTTTATGGATCATCGTGGATTCCTTCATTGAGTTACATTGAAGCAAAATTCATTGTACTGACTGCGCCCGTGGGCGCCAGAACAAACTACCTGCCGTTGAGGAAGATCATGTACACGCTGGGCCTTGGCATTCTTCTGTCTCTCCTGAAATACCTTGAAATCGGCCCTGTCGCCACATGGTCTTGGTGGTGGGTGCTGTCTCCCTTTGCTGTAACGCTTCTATGGTGGGCTTGGGCTGACAGCACCGGATATACCAAACGTAAAGCTATGGAAAAGATGGACCTGCGCAAGAAAAATCGCATCGACCGCCAGAAGGAAGCGCTTGGCATGCGCCCCAAGCGCCCGCGCTGAATGCGAGTAGGCGCCATGCGCTAACAAAAACGCCCGGCTTGCCGGGCTTTTTTGTTGGATGCGTGAGCAGGGGCGCCGGCGGGTCAGTAGTTGTCCAGAACCGCGCCTTTGCTGGCACTGGCCGCATTGAAGGCAAACTTGGCCTGTACGCCGCGGGTGTAGCGTGGGGCCGGCGCGGTCCAGGCCGCGCGCCGCTTGGCGATTTCTGCTTCAGGCACGTTGAGTTCGAGCAGCAGTTCGCGCGCATCGATGGTGATCGAATCGCCTTCTTCGACAAAAGCAATAGTGCCGCCTGCCGCCGCTTCCGGCGCCACGTGGCCTACCACCATGCCCCAGGTGCCGCCGGAAAATCGCCCGTCAGTGATAAGGCCTACGCTCTCGCCCAAACCTGCTCCGATCAGCGCGCCGGTGGGCGCCAGCATCTCTGGCATGCCGGGGCCTCCTTTGGGTCCCAGGTAGCGCAGCACCATCACGTCACCGGCGACGATTTTGCCGGCCAGGATGGCTTCCAGGGCTGACTGTTCGTCGTTGAATACCCGTGCCGGGCCGGTGATCACCGGATTCTTCAGGCCCGTGATCTTGGCCACAGCGCCTTCGGGGCTCAGGTTGCCTTTGAGAATCGCGAGGTGGCCCTGCGCGTACATGGGCTTGTCGATGGGGCGGATCACCGTTTGATCGGCGCGGGGTGTGTCGGGAACGTCGCTCAGCACTTCAGCAATGGTCTGGCCAGAAATCGTCAGGCAGTCGCCATGCAGCATGCCGGCGTTCAGCAGCATTTTCATGACCTGCGGGATGCCGCCAGCCTCGTGCAGATCCACCGCCAGATACTGGCCGCTGGGCTTGAGATCACAAAGCACAGGCGTTTTCTTGCGCACCCGCTCAAAGTCGTCGATGGTCCACTCCACTTCGGCTGCATGGGCGATGGCCAGGAAGTGCAGCACCGCATTGGTTGAACCACCGATCGCCATGATCACGGCCACCGCGTTCTCAATGCTCTTGCGCGTCACGATGTCACGCGGCTTGATGTTGTTCTTCACCGCCTCGACCAGGACCCGCGCCGATTCCCTGGCGGAATTGAGCTTCTCGTCGTGCGGGTTCGCCATGGTGCTGGAATACGGCAGGCTGATACCTAGTGCCTCGAACGCACTCGACATGGTGTTGGCGGTGTACATGCCACCGCAGCTGCCGGTGCCCGGAATGGCGCGCTTCTCAATTTCATGCAGATCGTGGTCACTCAGCTTGCCGGCGGCGTTCTCACCCACTGC
The DNA here is from genome assembly GCA_038243365.1 of Burkholderiales bacterium. Taxonomy (GTDB): domain Bacteria; phylum Pseudomonadota; class Gammaproteobacteria; order Burkholderiales; family Burkholderiaceae_C; genus Simplicispira. Next base: position 2,813 of record JBBSRE010000095.1, read on the forward strand.
TTCGAACACGCTGACGATATTCAGGTCCTTGCCCTGGTAGCGGCCTGGCAGGATGGTGCCGCCGTACACGTAAATGGCGGGCACATTGGCGCGCAGCATGCCCATCAGGCCGCCGGGCATGTTCTTGTCGCAACCGCCTACCACCAGCACGCCGTCCATCCACTGGCCCTGCACACAGGTCTCGATGCAGTCGCTGATGACCTCCCGGCTCACCAGGCTGTATTTCATGCCTTCGGTACCCATGGCCATGCCATCGGAAATGGTGGGCGTGCCGAACACCTGTGCATTCCCGCCGGCCTGCTCGATCGCGTCGATGGCGGCATCGGCCAACTTTTGAAGGCCGGAATTGCACGGCGTGATGGTGCTGTGGCCGTTGGCCACGCCGATCATGGGTTTCGAGAAGTCCGATTCTTCGTAGCCCATGGCGTAGTACATGGAGCGGTTGGGCGCGCGCGACTTGCCCTGCGTGATGTGCGCGCTGCGCTCATTGATGGGGCGAATCGGAATCGTTTTGCTGTCTGCCATGGCGGTGCTTCCCTGAGATTGTGGCTGGGTGTCTTCGGCAGTCAGTATGACGGCCAGAGTGCTTGTCATCCAATCCCTTTCCCCCTCGTCATTGATATGCTGGGCGTATGACCGATGCCTTGATTGATATGCGCGCTTGGCGGCAGTTCGTCGCGTTGGCGCAAGAGCTGCACTTTGGCCGAGCGGCGCAGCGCCTTCACATGACGCAGCCACCGCTGACACAGGCCATTGCAGGCTTGGAGCAAAAACTTGGAGTGCGTCTGTTCGACCGCACCCAGCGCAAAGTGTCGCTGACGGCGGCCGGCGCCGCCTTGCTGCCGCAGGTGCAAGATCTGTTGTCCCGCGCAAGCCAGCTTCCGTTGCAGGCGCGCGCTGCTGCCGCAGGGGACATCGGCCGGCTGCGGCTCGCATTTGTGTCCACCGTGGGTTTCGGCCTGTTGCCGCAATGGGTGCGGGCGTTTCGCGCCCAGGCGCCAGGGGTTCGCCTGGAGCTGATCGAAGCGACTGGCGATGTGCAGATAGAGGCGCTGCAATCAGGTCGCATCGACGCCGGCCTGCTGCTGCACACGCCTGGCCAGGGCCCTGCTGGCGTCGAGCGCTTTCGCGTGGCCAGTGAGCCCTGGGTGCTGGCACTGCCTGAGCAGCATGGGCTCGCGCGGAGTAGAACGCTGGACTGGAACGCGCTGCTCGGCGAGCCGCTGGTCATGTTCCCCCGCCGCATCTTGCCGTCGCTGCACGACGCGATCACTGCGCTCTACCGCGCTGCAGGGCGTGAGCCGGTGGTGGCGCAGGAGGCGATCCAGATGCAGACCATCGTCAACCTTGTTTCCGCCGACCTGGGCGTGGCCTGGGTTCCGCAAAGTGTGCGTCAATTTCAGCGACCTGGCGTGGTGTACCGCGCGCTGCCCAAGCGCAGGACGCTGGCAGATTGCGAAACCAGTTTGATCTGGCGTGCAGGCACCAGCGAGCCCGCCTTGAGCCGCTGGGTCGATTTCGTGCATCTGCAGGTGGCAAGCAAAGCTCTGCCGACCGCTTGAGCCTGCACAGAGCCCCAGCTTACAAGTCAGCTGTTTGAAGCGCGGCACAATCGCCCGCATGCTGATGTACCCCCAGATCGACCCTATCGCCCTTCAACTCGGGCCCCTGGCCATCCACTGGTATGGCCTGACCTACCTGGCCGCGTTTGGCTTGTTCATGCTGCTTGGCACGCTGCGTCTGCGCCACGAACCATTTGCATCCATGACCGGGCCACGCGCCTGGACCCGCAAGGATGTCGAAGACATTCTCTTTCTCGGCGTCGTTGGTGTGGTGCTAGGGGGGCGGCTGGGCTACTGTCTTTTCTACAAGCCCGGCTACTACGCGGCGCATCCGCTTGAAGTGTTCTATATCTGGCAGGGCGGCATGAGCTTTCATGGCGGTTTGCTGGGCGTGATTGCGTCTATGGTCTGGTTTGCCCATTCGCGCAAACGTCCCTGGCTGGAAGTAGCCGACTTCGTGGCGCCTTGCGTGCCCACCGGTCTTGCGGCGGGGCGCATCGGCAACTTCATCAATGGCGAGCTGTGGGGGCGCTTTTCCAGCCCTGAACTGCCTTGGGGCATGGTGTTTCCTCAGAGCGGCTCGATGCTGCCACGGCATCCATCGCAGATTTACCAGTTTCTGCTTGAAGGAATGCTCTTGTTCGTGTTGCTCTGGCTCTTTGCTCGCCATGAGCGGCCGCGTGGCCGGGTGGCTGCTGCGTTCCTGATCGGCTATGGCGTGCTGCGTTTCATCGCCGAGTACTTCCGCGAGCCTGACGACTACCTCGGGCTGCTCTCGTTTGGCATGAGCATGGGCCAGTGGCTGTGCGTTCCCATGGTGCTCGCGGGCATTGCGTTGTGGGCCTGGAGCGGACGCCGCGCCGGCATGGCGCCCGCTTGATTGGAACCACCTGAGAACTTGACCCTCCGACTGCACATGAACGTACCTTCCCAATGGATCAACCGAAGTCTTGCCCGCCTTAAGGGCGAAGACCCTGAGAACCCTCAAAAGACGGCGACTGCCGCGCCGCGTAGCAAGCCAGCGGAGCGCAGCACACAGGAGCGACTAGCCGCCACGCTGCGGCGCGGCGAGGAATGCCTGTCGCCCATGGCGCTGCGGCGTGTGATGGCCGAGCTGCAAGGCGTCATTGCTCCCCGCGTGAGTGAAATGGAAGGCGGGCGGCGCGCCGCCGATCTGGCGGCGTGGTACGCGACGGCAGAGCCCGGCGAGCGGCGCGACCTGTGGTTGCTGCTGTGCGAGCAATTCGCCCCCGACGCTGCGCGCTATCAGGCAGCCCGCGAGCACTATGACGCAGCCACAGGCACGGCGGCCCAAGCGCAGGCCGAGATGGCATTGCGCAAGGCACTCACTTCGCCGCGCACCCGGGTGCTGCAGCGCTTTGCCGCCGCGCCCGACGGCGTGCGCTTTCTTATCGACCTGCGCGCTGAGCTGCTCCGATCGCTCAAAAGCGACAAGCGGCTGGCCGCGCTCGACGCCGAGCTGGAGCAGCTGTTCGCCACCTGGTTCGACCTTGCGTTTTTGGAGTTGCGCCGCCTGTCATGGGATTCGCCAGCGTCGCTGATCGAAAAGCTCATCAAGTACGAAGCAGTGCACGACATCCGCAGCTGGTCCGATTTGAAGAATCGCTTGGCGGGCGACCGTCGCTGCTATGGCTTCTTTCACCCGCGCTTGCCCAACGAGCCGTTGATCTTCGTGGAAGTGGCGCTGGTCGAGCAGCTCTCGAACAGCATTGCGCCGTTGCTGGACGAATCGGTCGAGCAAGTGCCGCTGGCGCGCGCCACGACGGCCATCTTCTACTCGATCAGCAACACCCAGCCGGGCCTGCGCGGAGTAAGTTTCGGCAATTCGCTCATCAAGCATGTGGTCGAGACGCTGAGCGCCGAGTTCCCACGCTTGCGCCAGTTCGCCACGCTCTCGCCCATTCCAGGCTTTCGCGGCTGGCTGGGCAAGAACGCGCAGGCATCCATTGACCGCCTGGACGACAAGCGCCGAGCCGAGCTGGCACGGGCGCTGGGCCTTGAAAATGCAAAGCAGCTCGATGCCGCAGCTCTGCTGGCCGCCGCTGACCAATCGGCGGAAGTCGAGCCGAGTGCGCCGCTCGCGCAGTGGTTGCAGACGGCCGCCGCACGTTACTTGGCGCTGGAGCTCCACGACGAGCGCCCGGTCGACCCGGTTGCGCGTTTCCATCTGGGCAACGGCGCGCGTGTGGAACGCATCAACTGGGCGGGCGATGGCTCGGCCAAGGGACACAAGCAGTCTTACGGGTTGATGGTCAATTACCTGTACGACCCCAAGCGCATCGACAAGAACAGCAGCCAGCTGGCTGAAGGCCGAGTGGCTGCCTCACGTGAGGTCGAGAAGCTGGCCGCGGCCGGCTGACTTCAGAGGGCGATGCATGGCCGCAGGTCAGATTCGAGCAGAGCCATTGCCGGGCGTGCCGGGTTGCTGGCGTGTAGAGATCAGCCACCCGGGGCGACTCAACGCCATGTCGCGCTCGATGTGGCGTGAACTGCGCGCGGTGTTCGAGCGACTGTCTGTGGACCACGAAGCGCGCTGCATCGTGGTCGAAGGTGAGGGCACTGCCTTTTGCGCCGGCGGCGACATTTCTGAGTACCCGGCGTTTCGCTTTGACGAATCTGCGCTGCGCGACTTCCATGAACAGGACGTGTGGGGAGCGCTGTCGGCCATGCTCGCCTGCGACGTGCCGCTGGTCGCCGCAATTTCCGGCGCCTGCATGGGCGCGGGCGTGGAGATTGCCAGCTGCTGCGACATTCGTATCGCGGGCCAATCGGCCCGGTTTGGCGCGCCGATTGCGCGGCTTGGTTTTCCGATGGCGCCGCGCGAGGCGCAATTGGTGGCCGGGGCGGTGGGCGAGACGGTGGTGCGCCGCATGTTGCTCGAAGCCTCGACCTACTCCGCTGTTGAACTCCACGCATGCGGGTTTCTCTCGCAGGTCGTTGCGGACGCAGAGGTGTCCGCACAAGCGCTCGTCAGCGCGGGCCGCATCGCAGCGTTGGCGCCGCGCGCCGCGCGCCTCAACAAACAGACGCTTAGAGCCTTGAAAGTGCCTCCAGCGCATAGTGAGCAAGCGCAAGCAGCTATGGAAAATATAGTGAGTAATGCTTACGCCTATGCCGACAGCGCGGAACATCGCGAAGGAATCGGTGCCTTTCTGGCCAAGCGTCCTGCTGTCTTCTGAAACGTGGTGGCCATGATTCACAACGAAAACCTTTTTTCGGCCCTGCGCGCGGCCTTCCCGCAAGACCTGGGCAGCACCGCCATCGAAGCCACCGCGCCGGATGGCAGCACGCTTCACTACACCTGGCGCGACCTGGACCACGCCAGCGCTCGCATCGCCAACTTGCTGGCATCGCTCGGCCTGCCAAAGGGCGCGCGCGTCGCCGTGCAGGTGGAGAAATCGGTCGAAGCGTTGGCGCTGTACCTCGCCACCTTGCGTGCTGGCTACGTGTTCTTGCCGCTGAACCCCGCTTACCGACGCGCCGAGATCGAGTACTTCGTGCGTGATGCAGAACCGGCTGTAGTGGTGTGCACGCCAGCGGCCTTTGGGTGGGTCTCCAAAATAGCCTTCCAAGCTGGCACGCCGACGGTCTACACGCTCGGAGACGACCGAGACGGCAGTCTGCTGTTGCGCGCGGCCCACCACGCCGACACGCACACACCGGCAGAGCGACGCAGTGGCGACCTGGCGGCGATTCTCTACACCAGCGGCACCACGGGGCGCAGCAAGGGCGCCATGCTGACGCACGGCAATCTGCGGTCAAACGCGGTCATGCTCAAGGACTACTGGGGTTGGCGTCGGCCCGAGGAAGGTGGAGACGTGCTGATCCACGCGTTGCCGATCTTTCATGTGCACGGCTTGTTTGTCGCCGTGCACGCAGCGCTGCTGGGCGGTAGCAAGATGCTCTGGTTCGCCAGGTTCGATCCCGCCGCCGTGGTGGCTGCATTACCGCGCGCCACCGTGTTCATGGGTGTGCCCACGCTGTACGTGCGCATGCTGGGCGAGCCAGGCTTGACTCGCGCAGCCGCAGCGCACATGCGGCTCTTCATTTCGGGCTCGGCGCCGCTGCTGTTGGAGACGTTTCGCGCGTGGCAGGAGCGCACTGCGCACACCATCCTGGAGCGCTATGGCATGAGTGAGACCGTCATGCTCACGTCGAATCCCTATGCGCCGGATGCACGCCACCGCGGCGAAAACGGGCCGGAGTTTGAGCGGCGGGGCGGTACCGTGGGTTTTCCGCTGCCGGGTGTCGATCTGCAGGTGGCGGATGCGCAGGACCAGCCTTTGCCCGCCGGCGAGATCGGTGCCATCCAGGTGCGTGGCCCAGGCGTCTTTGCCGGCTACTGGCGCATGCCCGAGAAAACCGCGCAGGAGTTCACGGCCGACGGCTGGTTTCGCACCGGCGACGTGGGCCAGGTCGATGCCCGCGGCTATGTGAGCATCGTCGGGCGCAGCAAGGACCTCATCATCAGCGGCGGTTACAACGTCTACCCGGCGGAGATTGAAGCGGTCTTGAACGAACTGCCGGGCGTGCTGGAGAGCGCCGTGGTAGGCGTTCCGCACCCGGATTTTGGTGAGGTGGGTGTGGCGGTCGTGGTGCCGCGTGCCGGTGCCGCGCCTGAGGCAGCCGCATTGCTGGCGGCGCTCAAGGTGCAATTGGCAAAATTCAAGATTCCCAAGCACTGCGCGCTGGTGCCCGGGCTGCCCCGCAACGCCATGGGAAAAGTGCAGAAGAACGTGCTGCGCGAGGCCTACAGCGGG
>JBBSRE010000096.1:0-9111 GCA_038243365.1 Burkholderiales bacterium
GGCACCTCGCCAAACACGGTGATGCAGATGTTGAGCGGGCCGCGCGTGGTATCGCCGCCCACCAGCTCGCAGCCATGCTCGTCGGCCAGCGCCAGCATGCCTCGCGAGAACGCGGCCAGCCACGCATCTTCGGCGTGGGGCAAGGCCAGCGCCAAGGTGAAGGCGAGTGGCTGCGCGCCGCAAGCCGCCAGGTCGGACAAGTTCACTGCCAGCGCTTTGTGGCCGAGGGATTCGGGGTCGACATCGGGGAAGAAGTGGCGACCTTCGACCAGCATGTCGCAGGAGACTGCGAGTTGCATGCCGGGGCGGGGAGCCAGCAGTGCGCAGTCGTCGCCTACGCCGAGCGGTGAGCGGCGCACAGGGCGTTTGAAGTGCTTGGCGATCAGCTCGAATTCACCCATGAGGGGGGGAGTTTTTTGCATGGGATGAGTATGACGGTACCCTCCAAACGCCGGCGCGCGTGGCATGGCCCCGGATGCCAGCGCCACCGCGGATCTGGCTTCGCCAGTCCGCTGGAGGCGTCCCCCTCAGGGGGAAGGCGCGAAGCGGCGCAGGGGGAGTCAAATCCCTCTGAACCGCTGCGCCGCCTGACGGCTGACTTCCGCCAGCAGCTGCTCCTCGCGCTGGCGCTCCCGCAACCAGCGGGCGTCGTTCTGCCCGGCTTCCGCTTCACCACGCAGCAGGTGCAGCGCACTGGAGGCGCCCTGCGCCTCGGCATGACGGGCGATGTGGTCAAAGGTTCGCTGGATGTGCTCGCGCAGCGGCATGTGACTGCCATTGACGGGATCCACATACACCGCGTCCATGCCAAAGCGGCAGGCCTGGAAGCGGTTGTAGGTGTAGACCAAGTAGTCGTCTTCCTGCGGCATGAAAGGCTGCTCTTCCATAAACCAAGCCCCCAGCGCCTGCACGAAACCCGAGAGCGCCGCTGCGCGCTCGATGGTCAGCGGGGTGTCAAAAACGCGAATCTCAATAGTGCCGAAATCGGGTTTGGGGCGACTGTCCCAGTAAAAATCCTTCATGCTCTTGACCACACCAGTTCGCGTCATTTTCTCGAAATACGCTTCAAAGTCCGTCCAGTTGAGCGCCATCGGCGCGCGGCCTGACAGCGGGAACGCGAACACCGAGTTGAGGCGTGCCGAATCGAATGCGGTGTCTTGGCCCTGCACGTAGGGGCTGGACGCGGACAGTGCAATGAAGTGCGGGATATAGCGCGACATCCGGTGCAGCATGAGCAGGGCAGCGTCTGCATCAGGGCAGCCGATGTGCACGTGCTGGCCGAAGATGGTGAATTGCTTGGACAGGTAACCGTACAGCTCGGAGAGTTCGCGAAAGCGCGGCTGGTCGTAGATGCGCTGCTCATGCCACTGCTGAAACGGGTGCGTGCCGCCGCCCACCACGGCGATGTTGAGCTTGTCGGCGCACTGAACCAGTGCGTCGCGTACCTGCGCGAGCTGACCCAGCACTTCGCTGCTCGAATGGCACACGCCGGTAGACACCTCGAGCATGCTGCTGGTCATCTCGGGCACCACACTGCCTGGCAGCGGGTAGCGCTTCATCAGGCGCAGCATGTCGTCGGCGTAGGGTGCGAGATCGTAGTCGTGGGTGTTGACCAGCTGCAATTCCAACTCCACCCCCAGGGTGAGCGGCTCGGAGGGTCGAAAAGCTTCAAGGCCCATGCTGGTCTCCGGATCTGGCGGGGGTGGCATCCGTGCTGGTACTGGTGCGGCTGCTGCTGTGGCGGCTGGTCAGGGGCGCCCAAGGTTTGGAGCTCTCGCCGGCCTGGTAGATCGCCAACATGGCAATGATGGCGCCCGCCACTTCCATCAGCAGAATGGCGGGCAGGGCAATCTGGGCAATCATCTGGCCTTTTTCCGGCGCTGCCAGCGCAAATTGCGATGCGATGAGCAGCGCAATCGCCGACATCGGCGTCATGGCGCACGCCACGCGCAGCGCCTGCTGCCAGCTTGCGCCGCTGCCCGCATTGCCGAGTGCCACGCCCACCCCCTTGGCCAGCAGCCGCGCGGCAATCAGGGCCAATACCAGACCGGCCACCCGCATGCTCCAGTCGGCCTGAGCCGCCACGGTGGAGACCAGCACGAACAGCAGCATGGTGAGCATGGCGGACGCATTGCCCAGATGGTGCGGCCAGGCCCAGGGGCGCGGGTTCATTTGCTTGAGCAACATCGACGCCAGCAGTGCGGCCAGTGGCGCCGAACCGCCCAGATGCGCCGCCACCGCGGTAGCTGCCGCTACCAGTGTCAAGAGCAGCATGGACGTGTTCTCGCTGGTCGGGCTCATCACGCGCAGCGCACAGCGCAGCGCCAGCGCCAGCACGGCGGCCACAACAATGGATACGCCCAGCACCACCATCACGGGATAGATGGCATCGGCAAATGTGATGGTGGCGCGGTTCATCAGCTCGGCGCGCGCACTGCCCAGCGTCAACGCGTACAAGGTGGAAAGCGTGGCCAACACGATGGCACGCTCAGTCACCGGCCCGGCGGCGCGGGTGTCGGCCACCACGCGGGTCAGCACCGATGGCGAGGCTGCCAGTGCCACCAGCGCCAACGGGGCGGCGATGGCCTCATCCATGTCCAGCCAGACCAACACCCCGTACACCGCAAAATAGGTCAGCGCCGACTCGGCCACGCTTTGCACCAGCACCATCGGGTTATGACGAAACCAGCGCAGAGGAATGCGGCTGCCCGCCTCGAACAGCACTACGGCCAAGCCCAGCTCCAGCAAGAACAGGCTGGTGCCCTGGAGCGGCCAGGGCGCTCCATTGAAGCCCGCCAGTCCGGCGAGCGTCCCTACTAATGTGTAGCCCACCACTTTGGGTAGGCCAATGTGACGTTGCAGTAAATGTCCAGCCATGGCCGCCAGAGCGAGCACCAGCGACCACTGCACGAGCGGGATCCCCGCCGAAGGGCGCAACCACTGTTGCCAGTGGCTCAAGATGTCGTTCATGTCATTTCCTTGGACCCGCCACACCAAAATGCGTGCGCGGTTTTGGCATCAGCGCCGACCGGACCAGCCGAATATACAAGCGGCTCCGTGCGCCAATGTTGGACGCCTGCGCGTCTGCCAAGGCTCTATCGGGGCGCTAAGCGCATGCAGATGTGCGTCGCGCGGCCCCGCTGACCTGCGTGCCCAGGTGGTCCTCGCTGCCGATTGCCTTGGAAATCATCCCTCGGGGGGTGCTGCTCCCGGCAGGTCGTTTGGCCGCCGAGATTCGCTGGATGGAGCGGGCGGCTCCGAACCGCGCGCCGCGGGGACAGTGGGCAACGGCGCAGTGAATGGCCCCGCCGCCGACGCGTGAGACGCATCTGAGCCAGGCGTGACGACCGCTGCGCCGGTGGTGGTACCTGGCGCAACGTCAGTCGCTCTTTGCACCTTTTCTGACTCAGTTGGCTCGGGTGGGTTTTCTGCCGCCGGCGCAGGAGTACTGTCTGTTTTTAGCTTACCGCTGCCACTGCCACTGCCATTGCTCGCCCTGCCGTTTTCTTCGATTTTGTCGCCCGACCAGCGTAAGGCGCGCGCGGCGATTGGAGGGCCAATGGTCTCGAGGAGTGCCACGGCAGCCAGCACGATGGACCCAACGGCCGCGCCTTTCTCGGGGAACAGGCTGAGCGTGGTGTTCACCAAACCGATGGCCAGACCCGCCATCGGCCACAGCAGCAGTCCGGTGCTGGCTGCCTGCCGCTGCGTCGCGCCCAGCATGCGCGCGGAGCCCGCCACCCCCAGCCACTTCGCTACGGCGCGGGCACCTACAAATACCAGTACCGCGGGCCAGTACTCGACCATCTCATGGACATGCAGATTGGCCCCTGCATACACGAACAGCACGATGAAAAAAAGCTCAAACGATGGGCCGAATTCAATAGCGGCGATCAGCTTGGCGCGTTCCATACTGCGCACCACCATGCCAAGAACGAGCGGCGCGAATAGCGCAGAAAGGTGGAGTGCCAGCGCAGCGCCGACGGTCATCATCACCGCGCCGATGACCAGCGCCAACTGGTACTGCTCGGCCACCTTGGTGCCGCGAGCGGCCAGATGCAGCAAGCCCCCCATGACCAAGCCCAAGGCAGCAGAGCCCACAACCTGGTAAAGCGGAGCACCAATCATGGTGCCAATGGGCGCGTTGGCATCACCGTACAAAGCGGGTAGCACCGCAGCAAATGCCACGAAGGCGATCACGTTGTTCAGCGCTACCAGCAGCATCGCGCGATTGGTCACCGGCCCCTTGGCTTTCAGCTCGTGGGCCACGTGGATGAGCACAGCAGGCGAAGAAGAGATGGCGATCGTGCTGATCACCGCAGCCTCCAACCCCGTAATCCCGACGTATCCCAAACCGAAGTAGACCGCCAGGAACGTGAGAGCGCTCTCGACCACCGACACCAGCAGCACCGACCTGTCTTGCTGGACGCGCTTGGTATCAATCGACAGTCCCAGACGGTACAGGATGAGGGCCAGCGAGACATCCACCACGATGCGCGACTGCGCCAAGCCGGTTTCGCTGATGATGCCCAGCACGTTCGGGCCGGCGACGAAGCCGACCACCATGAAGCCCGTGATACTGGGCAGCCAACGCCACCGGTGTGCCACGTAGCCGCCCAATGCGCCTGAGAAGAGCAGAAAGCCGAAAAAGAACAGCGTATTGACCGACAACGGCCACGTGGGCAAATATTCCATAGAGAACCGGTTGGAGCGCAGGCAGAGCGCGGCAATGACTGGGCGGGAGCTAAGTAGATCGGTAGGCCGGGTTCACAGCAGATGAAGCCGCGCAGCAGCAGGGGCGCGGGGCGTCAGTGCAAGACGCGATGTCCACCCCCCTGGGCGGCGTGCATCACGAAACGGGGGATCGGGACATCGAAAGGTTCCCCCGCTTCCGTGACAAAGCGGTAGTGCCCCTCCATGCTGCCGCTCTCGCTGCGCAGCCGGCAACCACTGCTGTATTCGAAGCGCTCGCCGGGGCGTAGCAGCGGCTGCTGGCCGACCACGCCGAGCCCGCGCATTTCCTCCTGTGGGCCTTGCGCGTCTTCGATCTGCCAGTGCCGTGCGATCAGCTGCACAGGGGCGTCGCCCCGGTTGTGGATGGTGATGGTGTAGCTGAAAGTGAACATCTGCCGTTCAGGCGCGGATTGGTCGGCTACAAAGGCGGTCTGGACGTGAACGTCGATGTCGGACGGATGCATGGGGGCGATGGTAACTGCGACAATCTTTGGCATGAGCCGCACCTACCGCATTGCCCCCTCCATTCTTTCTGCCGATTTCGCCCGCCTGGGCGAGGAAGTCTCCAGCGTGATTGCCGCTGGCGCCGACTGGATCCACTTCGATGTGATGGACAACCATTACGTTCCCAACCTCACCTTCGGCCCCATGATCTGTCACGCGCTCAAGCCGCACGCCCGCACGGCAGCGGGTAAAGCGGTTCCGATCGACGTGCACCTGATGGTTGAGCCCGTGGACGCACTGGCCGCAGCGTTTGCCGAAGCGGGTGCAGACACCATCAGTTTTCACCCGGACGCAGTGCGCCATGTGCACCGCAGTATCCAGGCGATACGCGCCCACGGCGCGCGGCCGGGCCTGGTCTTCAATCCAGCTGCATCGCTGGACGTGCTGGACTGGGTGATCGACGATATTGATGTCATTCTCATCATGAGCGTCAACCCCGGTTTCGGCGGGCAGAGCTTCATTGAATCGTCCTTGCGCAAGATTGAGGCGGTTCGCCGCCGCATAGACGCCTGCGGCAAGGACATCCGGCTGGAGGTGGATGGTGGCATCAAGGAAGACAATATCCGCCGCGTGGCCGATGCAGGCGCCGATACCTTCGTCGCTGGCAGTGCGATTTTTGGCAAAACCGATTACAAAGGCGTGATCGACGCGATGCGCACTCAGCTGGTGTAAGCCTGATCCTCGAAAGCGTATACCGAGCGGAAGACGGAACAGGACGCGTCACCAGCGCCCTCCCAGTCGGCGTATTGGCTGACAGGGCTTTTGATAAGCCCCGCATACCATAGGGTTTTCCATAATGGTCCGCGCTGTGACTCAGCGGCGGGTCATCAGCCCGAGGTATGCCCCATGTCCAATTCTTCCATTCTTTCGTTCACAGCTAACAGCTCTGTGCAAAGCCACGGGTACGGCTATCAGGACAGTTTGCAGCGGCACGTATCCCAGTGCGCAAGGGCCAATGGCGCTTGGCACAGCCTGCGTTGCACGGTTGAGAGCGCAGACGCATTTATGAGCGGTCGCTTTGTCAGCACCATCGTGGTGGCGAGTGGCCTGCTGGCCGTCAGCGCTTATTGGTAGTCGCGCATTCTCGGCTTTCAGTGCAGTCGCCCCAGCCCACCGCCCGACGCGCCCGGAGCGACGTCGATTACGAGGCGCTTTTGAGCCCTGTACTGGGTGAACTGGAACTTCCGATACGGGCCGAAATTTTTGGTGCGGCCCGGTTGGAGCAGCACGCTCGAAGCCTGGCGCAGGCGCATCTGGATAGCGGTAGCGCGGCGCAAGCCGGGCCGCCGTTCTATCCTCGTCTGCAGCAAAACTTGTTGGTGCTCCGGCAGTCGCATGCGTACATCGCGGAACAAGAGCGCGCGGGTCACCATGTGAGCGAGGCAGGTGAATGGCTGCTGGATAACTTTCAGATGCTGATGGCGCAGACCGACGAAATTGGTCAGGCGCTGCCAAGGCGATATTTCGCCGAACTGCCTGTGCTGGGTGGACAGCATCTCGCTGGCATGCCGCGCATCTATGGCGTGGCGTGGGCGTTCATGGCGCACACCGATAGCGCACTGGACAGCGATCTTCTGGTGCGATTTCTCGATGCCTACCAGTCGGAGAGTGAACTCACTTTTGCCGAAATCTGGGCGCTTGGAACAGTGCTCAAGGTGCTTTTGGTGGAGAACCTGCGCCGCCTGGCCGAGCGGGTGGCTACCGCCAAAGCGGCACGGCACGCCGCAGACGAATGGTGTGATTCACTGATCGACGCCATTTCATCGGACCCGCTGGAGCTCGAGGGACGATACGAGGCCATGGCCCGACGCGGGGTGGGGCGTGCGTTCCTGCTGCAGTTGCATGATCGACTGAACCCAGACAACTCCGACATTGCGTCTTCGCCTAAAGCGGTGCCTGATGCGGCGCTTGAAGGCTTGCGTTCTACTTTGAACCGTCTGTTGCCTGAGGCTTCCTCCGCCCAAGTGCAGCAGCATGCAGAAAAAGCCGCCGACAACCTGAGCATGCGCAACGTGGTTTTGTCGCTGCGCGCCCTGGAGGATGCGGACTGGCGTGAGGTGGTCGACCGCACCAGTGTTCTGGTGCGCGCGCTTCGGGCGTCGCCCACGTTCCGCGCAGAACGCGAAGACACACAAGATGCGAGTCTCTTCGCGATTCAGCGTCTGGCGCGTCGCAGCTCGCACGGCGAGTCTTTCATTGCAGCGCAGTTGCTGGACTTGATGAAGTCTGGCAGTGCCGACACAAGCATGCAAAGCGGCACAGGGTCGTGCGCTGCTGACGAGCCCGGTGATGGCTTGGGGAGTTCGCCGGGCACTCCCGCTGCTTCCGCTGTCACAGCGTCACAGGCCGCGGGCTATTGGCTGCGTGGCCCGGGGCGAAAAGTCTTGTATTCGACTTTGGGAATGCGCTCGCGGCGTCACTGGGCCATTCGTCAGTTGCTGCGCCGCTGCGTGCTGCCGCTGTATGTGCTGGTGTTGCTCGCGGCAAGTGCGGCTGCAGCGGCGTGGATGCTGATGGGGTCGGAGCCATCCGTAGGTGCTAGTGAGCCGCTTCTCTGGGTGCTCGGATTGTTGGCTGTCTTGCCCGCTGGCGAGGCGGTCATCGCCGTCGTACACCGTATGCTCAGCGAGTCGCTTCCGCCTCGACGTCTGGCGCGCTATGCCTTGCAGTCCGGTATTCCGCCCGAACATCGCGTTCTGGTCGTCGTACCGGCGATGCTGACTTCAGCCAAGGGGCTGCGCGACTTGGTGCTGCAACTGGAACTGCACTTTCTTGCCAATCGCGAGGCGTGCGCGCAGTTCGCCTTGCTCACTGATTTTGCAGACGCCGATGCTCAGACTCAGCGCGGCGATGCGGCGTTGCTGGACCTTGCGCAGCAGCAGATTCAAGCGCTTGAGGCTCGGTACGCGAGAGCGCCCTTGCGCGGCGCAGATTGCCGGTTCCTGCTTTTGCACCGCGAGCGCACCTGGGCGCCGACCGAGCGGCGTTGGATCGGCTGGGAGCGCAAGCGCGGCAAGCTTGAAAATCTGGTGCACTGGCTTGCCGAGGGAGACAAGTCACCTTTTCTGGATCTGGGCGCGATGTCCCGTCCAGTGGCATCCACGCCGTACATCGTCACGCTCGATAGCGACACCGGCCTTCCGCCTGGTACCCTGCGCGCATTGGTAGGAGTGGCCGCGCACCCGCTCAATCAGCCTTGCGTGGACGCGCAGACGCGCCGTGTCGTTTCGGGCTTCGGCATCCTTCAGCCTCGGCTGACGACGCCGTTGGCGCAGCCCGCGACGGCCACGCTGTTTCACTGGCTATTTGCCGGGCGGTGTGGCATCGACCCCTACAGCGCAGCAACGTCCGAGATTTACCAGGATCTTTTTTCCGAAGGCAGTTTCGTCGGTAAAGGCCTGCTGAACGTACGTGCGGTGCACGCTGTACTTGACCAACGCCTCCCGCAGGGCCAGGTTCTCAGTCATGACCTGCTGGAAGGCTCCATTGCGCGATGTGCCACCGTGACAGACATCACCTTGATGGAAGATGCACCGGAGCACGCAGACGTCGCTGCGGCACGCATCCACCGCTGGACCCGGGGCGACTGGCAGCTCTTGCCGGTCATGCTGCAGTGGCGGCGTTTCTCGCTGTCCGGGATTACCCGCTGGAAGCTCGTGGACAACCTGCGCCGGTCTTTAGTGGCCCCTGCCTCCGTCGCGTTGCTAGTGCTCGCACTTGCAGGCGCGCCGCTCTCCCCCTGGCGCACGCTTGTATGGGTGCTGCTCGCGTTTGGCGCCGGCCCGCTGATCGGCGCTCTGGCAGGTTTGGCTCCTGCGCGCGACAACGTCGCGATCGAATATTTCTACCGACAAGCGCTGAAGGAGGTGCTAC
>JBBSRE010000097.1:0-9111 GCA_038243365.1 Burkholderiales bacterium
ACACGCCGCAGGCATGGAATTCAACCTGGCAGGTCGCATCACGCCGAAGTGGGAAGTGTTCTTCAACCACACCTGGATCCCCAGTGCCAAGATTGACGAGAGCAACGTGGTGGTTTCGTCCAGTGGCGGCGGTGCGCAAGTGCAAGGCGACCGGCCTGGCCTGACACCGCGTCACAGCGGCAGCCTCTGGACCACCTACGCGTTGACCCCGCAGTGGCGCCTGGGAGCGGGCACGAACTACCGCGGCGAGCAGCATCCCGAAGGTTCGCGCGCCGTGACCGCCGACAGCTTCGCGGTGTTTGACGCCATGCTCGAGTACGCTTACGACGACCGCACCACCATCAAGCTCAATGTGAACAACCTCACCAACAAGCTGTATGCCGACACCTTGTACCGTGGCTTCTACGGGCCTGGCGCCGCTCGCAGCGTTGCAGTGACACTCAAGACCCGGTTCTGAGCGCCAACAATGGAGGGGCTGGTCCGGCCCTCTCACATTGGCCTGATCACCCGTCCGCTCATCCACCCGTTCACCCGTTTACCCGTTCACCCGCCCGCATGTTCCTGCATCTGAAAAACCTGCTCACGCCGGACGAGGTACAGCATGCGCGCTCGGTGCTCGGTCCAGAAGCGCCCTGGCTGGACGGGCGCACCAGCGCTGGCGCCCAGGCGGTGAATCAGAAGAACAACCAGCAGCTGTCGCAGGCCAGCCCCGAGGCGGCGCAGCTGCAAGGCATGGTGCTTGCTGCGCTGCAGCGCGACGCCCTTTTCTTTTCTGCGGCTCTGCCGCGCAAAATTTTCAACCCGCTGTTCAACCGCTACAGCGGCGACACCAACGCCTATGGCGCCCATGTGGATGGCGCTGTCGTGCGCTCGCAAGCCACCCACGAATGGGTACGCAGTGATATTTCCTGCACCGTATTTCTCTCAGAGCCGCACGAATACGACGGCGGCGAGCTGCTTATCACCCAGCCCGGCGGCGAACCCCGGGTGAAACTGACGGCAGGCGATGCCATCCTCTACCCCGGCTCCACGGTGCACCAGGTGGCGCCGGTCACCCGCGGCGAACGTATCGCCAGCTTCTTCTGGGTGCAGAGCATGGTGCGCAGCAACGAGCAACGCGAGTTGCTGTTTGCCATGGACATGGATTTGCTGCGTTTGCGCCAAAGTGCTGGCGAACAGCACCCCGCCATGGTCGGCTTGACGGGCACCTACCACAACCTTTTGCGCATGTGGGCGGAGGTGTGAATGGCGCTTGCCGCGCTGCGCTGGCAGGACCCCAGCGGGTGTGCGCCGCAGCCAGCACTCTTGCGCGTGCGAACCCTCTTCGCACCCAACCTCAAGTTTCAAACTATTTGCTATAGTAATTATAGCTCTTGGCTCAATACAGGTAAGCGCTAGAGGCCATTTTGACTCTAAATACTAAATCAGCCCCAGTGCGCCAGCAGGTGGCTGCAGATGTATTCACCTCAGCCGACCACGAGCGCCATGCGCGCATCCAACTGAGCCCGCAGGCCTGGGCCTACTTCAGCGGCGGCGCGGGGGACGAACACACGCTCACAGCGAATCAGACGGCGTGGGCCAACATGGCGTTGCTGCCGCGGGTGCTTCGACCGTTGGCAGGCGGCCATACCCGGCTCGAATTGCTGGGCCGAACGCTGGCGCACCCCATTTTTCTGGCACCCGTGGCCCATCAGCGACTTGCGCACCCGGACGGCGAAATCGCCACGGCCTATGCGGCGGCTGCGCTGGGGGCCGGGATGGTGCTCAGCATGCAGTCGAGCTGCTCGCTGGAAGACGTCGCCGCCGCAGCTCAAGGCGACACGCTCGCAGGTCCGCTGTGGATGCAGCTGTATCTGCAGCACGACCGCGGCTGGGTTCGCGAGCTGATCGCACGCGCCGAGACGGCGGGGTACCAGGCACTGGTGCTGACGGTCGACGCGCCCACCAGTGGCGTACGCGACCGCGAGCGCCGGGCGGGCTTCCATCTGCCGGACGGAATGTCATGCGCCAACCTGACCGGTATGTCGCCGCTGCCGCCGTTTAGCGCCGCGCCGGGTGGGAGCGCGTTGTTCGACCACCTGCTGCAACACGCGCCCACTTGGGACGACGTTGCGTGGCTGCAGGCGCATACCCGATTGCCGGTGCTGCTCAAAGGGGTCCTGCACCCGGCCGACGCACGGCAGGCGGTCGGCCTCGGCGTGGCTGGCCTGATCGTCTCCAACCACGGGGGCCGCACGCTGGACACGGCGCTGTCCACAGCCAGCGCCCTGCCCGGCATTGCAGATGCGGTGGGCGGTGCACTCCCACTGCTGGTGGATGGCGGCATCCGGCGCGGCACCGATGTGCTCAAGGCACTGGCGTTGGGCGCCAGTGCGGTCATGGTGGGCCGCCCGGCCATCTGGGGTCTGGCCCACGCGGGAGCCGCTGGCGTGGCGCACGTCTTGCGAGTGCTGCGCGATGAGCTGGAGGCGGCCATGGCTTTGGTCGGTGCAGCCACGCTGGCGGATATTGACCGCGATTGCTTGCAGCGTCCAGAACACAAAACCTGAAAAAAATTCGATCTAATTGATAATGCGATCGATTCGCATTTATAATTTCTTCACTTTCCACCTGAAGGCCTTTTCAGCCTGCTGCCATGATTGTCTGTGTCTGCCGCCGAGTTTCCGACCGTGAAATCGCTCGCCATGCCCGCGCGGGCATGGGCTTTGACGAAATCCAGTGGGAGCTGGGTGTAGCCACGCAGTGCGGTCGCTGCGAAGACTGCGCGCGCGACGTGGTAGCGCAATGCAGCGCTACGGCGCCGATGGCAGCCCTGCGCAACGAGACAGTGCAAGGCTGTGCCTGCGCAGGCAGTGCTCAGGGCAGCTGTGGTGGCGCGTGCGTGTCTGGCGTTTCCGTGCCAGCCATGGCGTCCGCGGCGGCCAGCGTTCCACACCGCTGCGCGGCCTGAACTGCTCTTGTTCAGCCACCCCGACAGGACGATTTAATGCTTGCATTTGCATTGGGCGTCGGCCTGACCCTCACGCTGATC
This sequence comes from Burkholderiales bacterium, assembly GCA_038243365.1. Taxonomy (GTDB): domain Bacteria; phylum Pseudomonadota; class Gammaproteobacteria; order Burkholderiales; family Burkholderiaceae_C; genus Simplicispira. Next base: position 3,032 of record JBBSRE010000097.1, read on the forward strand.
GCGCTGCCCTGGATCTTCAAGGCCTGAACCTGCTGATTCACACCGGCTGAGCTGCGCCGCCGCGCCGTACCACTGCACTTGTTTTCATGTCTCCCTCTCGGTTTTCTTCAACATCACATTCCGGACGGAACGCCGTCGTGTGGACGGGTGTGGCTCTGGCACATGGCGCGGCACTCTGGGCGCTGCAGGGCGCACTCAGTCACCCAAAACTGCCGGAGATCATCATTCCGGCGGTGTTGCTGAGCGAATTTGTTGCGCCACCGGCGCCGCAGCCGCGCCCGCCTGCGCCACCCGCGCCGCCGGTTCCAACCCCGCCCATGCCGCAGCCACCCAAGCCCCCGCCACCAGCGCCCAAACCGGCTCCAGCTCCCAAGCCGCGCCCCGCGCGTCCTGCGCCCAAGCCCGAGCCCGCGCCGGCTTCTGTTCCTGTTCCTGTGTCAGTTCCTGTCGCCGCACCCGAGGCTCCCACCGTGCGGGCACCGGACGCGGAAGCCGTCAGCACGCCACCGGCCCCGCTGGTGGTGGCCGCGCCTGCACCGCCCGCCCCCCCGGCGCCTCCAGCCCCGCCAGCACCCCCGCGCATCGAACTGCCTTCAAGCAATGCGGCGTACCTGAACAATCCTGCTCCCGCTTATCCATCGATCAGCAAGCGCATCGGCGAGCAAGGCAAGGTGATGCTGCGCGTGTTGATCAGTGTGGACGGGCGTCCAGAACAGATCCAACTCAAAGAATCGAGCGGCTACGACCGGCTTGACCGCCAGGCGCGCGAAACGGTATTGCGCTGGCGATTTGTGCCGGGCAAGCGCAACGGCGTCGCCGAGGCGATGTGGTACCTCGTGCCCATCAATTTTGTACTTGAATAGATTCAATACTTCCGGGAGTTTTTATGGATTCGCAATTCGGCCTCTTGCACGTCTGGAACCAGGGCGACGTGGTCATCCGGGGCGTCGCTATTCTGTTATTGCTGATGTCGCTGGCCAGCTGGACCGTCATCGTGGTCAAGGCGCTGGATATCGTGCGCTTCAAGCGCTACGCGCGCACAGTGCAGAACTTCTGGCACAGCGACGACTTTGCCGCGGGGCTGAACACGCTCGGCTCTGATCCGGCCAATCCGTTCCGCGCCCTGGCCATCGAAGGGCGTGAAGCCACTGCCCACCACCGCAATACCAAAGGCCAGCTACACGATAGCCTGGGTGTGAGCGACTGGGTCACCGGCTGCCTGCGCAACAATATCGACGAGTTCACGGCGCGCCTGCAGTCAGGCCTGGCCATCCTGGCATCCGTGGGCTCCACCGCGCCCTTTGTGGGCTTGTTCGGCACCGTCTGGGGCATCTACCACGCGCTGATTGCGATCGGTACCTCGGGTCAATCCACCATCGACAAGGTGGCCGGCCCGGTGGGCGAGGCACTGATCATGACGGCGCTGGGCCTGGCGGTGGCGATCCCGGCCGTGCTGGGCTACAACGCGCTGGTGCGTGGCAACAAGTTTGTCCTGCTGCGCATGGGCAGTTTTGCGCACGACCTGCATGCGTACTTCGTCACGGGCGCCCGCATCCCCACCTCTGACGCCGCCAACGTCGTGCACCTGAAGAAAGGCGCCTGACCATGGCATTCGGGACCCAGGACAGCACCGACGAGGTCATGAACGAGATCAACATGACTCCATTAGTGGATGTCATGCTGGTGCTGTTGATCATCTTCATCATCACAGTCCCGGTGATGAAGCATTCGGTCAATGTAGACCTGCCGCGCGCCAGCGTGCAACCTGAAGTGGTCAAGCCGGAAACTCTGCGCTTGTCGGTCGCCGCGGATGGTGGTTATTCCCTGGACGGCAGCGCCATCGCCGATGGTGCGTTGGGTGAACGCTTGGCCGCGGCAGCTGTGTTGGCCACCCCGCCAGATCTGCATATCAGCGGCGACAAGAGCGTCCGATACGAGCGCGTGGCTTTGGCCATGGCGATGGCGCAGCGCGCGGGGCTGCGAAAGATCGGCTTCGTCACCGAGCCTGTGCCCTGATCCTTCCGACTTGCGTCTGCCGATCACCACGCAAATTTCGCTTGCAAAGCTAAATAAGAATCACTATCATTCAAATGATGCTTCAATCCTGTTCCACCTTTGAGTCTGCCGAACACGGAGTGGACGGAGAATCTGCAGTGCCGCCTGCTACGCAGAGCCGGCCTGCGGACCACGCGCTTGAGCCGGTGCCCTTGCTGGACAGCGCAGCTTTGCTTCAAGGCGGCAAACGCGTGCACATCGCCCACAACGGCGCGTGCTACCAGCTCCAAGCCACTCGCCAGGGCAAACTGATTTTGACGAAGTAGGTTTCATCGTGGGGCGACTCCAGTGCCATGGGGCACATGTCGTTTTTTGCCAGCCAGCGGGCTTAATCGCCCTTGTAGCCAGGCTTTTTTTCACCGATCTATTGTTGAGCGCGCGCTGTGTTCTCGGTTGTCACGTTCAACAGCGCCCATCTGCTGCATGTGCGCAGCAACGAACCCATACGTCGTCGCCACGCCCCATCGCTTAGCGTAGTGCAGAGGTCCCAGCACGGGCCACCTGCGCATCCTCTGGCGACGTCACGCCGCTCACCCCTACTGCGCCCAAGCACTGGCCGTCATGCAAGATGGGCACGCCGCCCTCCAGCAAGGCTTCCACGGCGGGCGCGCTCAGGAACGAAGTACGCCCCCCATTGATTACGTCTTCATAGACCTTGCTTTCCTTGCGACCCAGAGCAGCGGTGCGCGCCTTGCCCATGGCGATGTGTGCCGACAGCGGCGCGGCCCCGTCGAGGCGCTGGAACGCGAGCAAATGACCTCCTGCGTCAACGATGGCGATCGAGACTGCCCATTTGTTGGCTTTCGCTTCTTGCTCTGCTGCAGAAGCGATTTTCTGAATGTCGGCCCATTCCAGTTGCATAGTCGATTTCATGTTTTTCCCTTTGTAAAGTTTGGCCGCCATCTCAAGGCGGACATGACTCCAAGCATACCGATGCCTGCGTGCAAGGGAACCAAGCGACGGGTAAAGCAGTCATGACTAAAACAGCGACACCTGGCGAATGGCCGGGCCAGACTGACTTCCACGTCGACACTTGTTGATCGAGCGGAGGAGTCCGCTATTGCAATGAGGCTGCAGGGCCTCACCTAGAATGAAATTGAACACCCGCAGCTTGCGGGCCACTCTGGAGAGAACCATGAACGATCGGGTAACCCGTTTCCCCTCCTCTGCGGGCTTTGGCCTCGGCATATCGCAAGAGCAGCGCAACAAGGTCTTGCGCAATACCTACTGGCTGCTGGCGCTGAGCCTGCTGCCCACGGTGCTGGGCGCCTGGCTGGGCGTGACTACCGGCATCACGCAGTCGCTCACCGGCGGACTCGGCTTGATCGTTTTCCTGGGCGGCGCTTTCGGATTCATGTACGCCATTGAGAAGACCAAGAATTCGGGCGCGGGCGTGGCCGTGCTGCTGGGGTTCACGTTCTTCATGGGGTTGATGCTGTCCCGCATGATCGGCCTTGTGCTGGGCTTCTCCAACGGCAGTGAATTGATCATGACGGCCTTTGCGGGAACTGCAGGCGTGTTCTTCGTGATGGCCAGCGTGGCCACAGTGATCAAGCGTGACCTTTCGGGCATGGGCAAATGGTTGTTTGTCGGCGCGATGGTGCTGATTGTGGGCTCGGTGATCAACATCTTCATCGGCTCTACGGCCGGCATGATGGTCATTTCGGTGGCCGCCATCGGCATCTTCAGCGCCTTCATGCTTTACGACCTCAAGCGCATCATGGATGGCGGCGAGACCAACTACATCAGCGCCACGTTGGCCTTGTACCTGGACATGTTCAACGTGTTCCAAGGCCTTTTGATGCTTCTCGGCATCACCGGCGGCAGCAGCGACTAACATTCCTGGACTGCTGGGTCCACCCTCATCAACGGCCCCTCGGGGCCTTTTTCTTTACCGCACGGCAGTTCAGGCTTGGGACCTCAAGCCCAACGTCTTTTCGCCGATATAGGCTCATGCGATTGAAAACGCTATCCCACTCCCATCGACTGTCCATCGCGCTGCTGCTGCCTTTGTTGCTGGGCGCCTGCGACATTCCCGGGCTGGGCCCCGATCCGCGCATTGCACAGCGTGAAGAAGAAGCCAAGGCGATTGGCGGCGCGTGCCGCTATGCGCTTCGGGGCATCGAGGATTGCTATGCCATGAACGAAAAGGCGTCCAAAGCGGCGGTGTTTTCGGGCTGGAAAGACATGGACGGGTACATGCGCGACAACAAGATTGAAGGCATTCCGGCTAACCCAGGTGGCGCCGACCAAGCTTTGCCCAGTTCCGGTGCAGCGCCGCCTGCGTCGGCTCCCAAGTAGCGCGTAGGCTTGTCAGGCGTCGGGTTTGACGCCCACGCTAAAGATCCCGCTCGAACACGGCCATGCTTTCCACGTGCGCCGTATGCGGAAACATGTTGATGGCACCAGCAGCCGTGCATCGGTAGCCTGCCTGGTGCACCAGGACGCCGGCATCGCGCGCCAGCGTGGCTGGATTGCAGCTCACGTACACGATGCGCCGGGGCGGCGTCCAGTTGCCTGCACCCTCCGGCAGAGCGGGTGCATCATCGGCACCCGCGCGCGCCTGCTCCATGGCTGCCAAGGCATTGACCAACGCAAAGGCGCCCTCACGGGGCGGGTCCACCAGCCACTTGTCGGCAGTGCCGTCCGCCACCAACATGGCGGGGGTCATCTCAAAAAGATTTCTTGCTACAAATGTAGTAGCTGCCAGCGCCTGATGGCCGTGCGCTGGAGCCCGATTTAGCTCAAAGTTTTCGCGCGAACGCACCACCAGCGCCTCACTCCCCTCAATGCCGAGCACCTCGCGCGCCTGGGTGGCCAGCGGCAGAGTGAAGTTACCGAGACCGCAGAACCAGTCGATTACGCGGTCGCTGCGCTGCACATCCAGCAAGCGCAGGGCGCGCCCCACCAACACCCGGTTAATGTGCGGATTCACCTGGGTAAAGTCGGTGGGTTTGAACGGCATGTGGATACCGAATTCGGGCAGCGCGTAGGAGAGCGCAGTGCTGGTCTCATCCAGCAGGCGCACCGTGTCCGGGCCTTTGGATTGCAGCCACCACTGCACGCGGTGCGCCGCTGCGAACGTGCGCAGGCGCTCCCTATCGGCATCCGACAGCGGCTCCAGATGCCGAAGCACCATCGCGGTTTCCACGTCGCCACACGCCAGCTCGATTTGCGGAAGCGTGTCCCGCGCTTCCATGGAGGCCACCAGTTGCCGCAGCGGCAGCAGCATCGCACTGACGTGCGGCGGCAGCACCGGGCATACGCGCATGTCAGCCACGTAGCGACTTTTTCGCTCGTGAAACCCGACCAGCACCTCCCTCTTTTTGATCACATAACGCACCGACAAGCGGGCCCGATAGCGATAGCCCCAGGCGGGACCTTCGATGGGGCGCAGCACTGTCTCGGGCTTGACTTTGCCCAGGTGCCAGAGGTTGTCTTCCAGCACGCGTTGCTTGACGGCCACTTGCGCCGCTGGATGCAGGTGCTGCATCTTGCAGCCGCCGCAAGCGCCCGCATGGAGCCCGAAATGCGGACAGCCAGGCCGCACCCGCTGGCTGGATTCGACATGGATCGCCGTCAGGTTGGCCTGCTCCCAGTTGCTCTTGCGCCGGTAGGTGCTGGCACTGACACGCTCAAACGGCAACGCACCCTCGACGAAAACAACTTTGCCGTCAGGCCGGTGGGCAACGCCTTGTGCATCCAGTTCAACGGATTCGATCCAGACGGAATCGTCGGGATACGGCGAAGGCTTTGCGTGGTGGTCGGGCGATGCTGCAGGCAGTGTTGCCGCAAGGGCATGCGTCTGCGGGGGCGCGGATTCGGTGTGTTCGCTCATGCCCTGATTGTCTCAGGGCGCGGGCATGAGTAGCCGCTCAGACGCCGCGCGCGCGACGCAATTTGCGCCGTTGCTGCGCGCGCTTTCGCTCTAGCCGGGGCTGGGTCGACATCTTGCGCAGTGTCTCAAGCTTGTCGGATTCGAACTCGCAGCCGTTGTTCTCTGGCGAGAACACCAGCCGCCCACC
>JBBSRE010000098.1:0-9096 GCA_038243365.1 Burkholderiales bacterium
AACTGTCACGGCCAAAACAGCGACCGCCGCGCAAGGGCCGCCCCGCAGCGCTGGCGGTGTCCCCCTTCCCGACTCGCGTAGCGAGACGAGAGAAGGGGGAAGGCGCCGAAGGCGACGCAGGGGGTTGCTCTGCTTCCCCCCTTCCCGACACGCGAAGCGAGACGAGAGACGGGGGATGGCGCCGAAGGCGACTCAGGGGGATGTCAAAACTTTTTCGGTATAAAACCGCCCACCGTGATAGAGCAGCGGCGCCACGCCTGCACGGTGGCTGCAACGCTCTACCTGGCCGACAAAAATCACATGGTCACCTTCGGTGTAGCGGCTGCGATTGAAGCACTCGAAGCATGCCACCGTGCCCTCCAGCAAAGGAGCACCTGCCACGCCAGGCGTATGGGCCACGCCGGCCCAACGGTCTACGCCTCGTGTTGCGAAGCGTTCCGCCAGTGCCTGCTGATCGGCTGCCAGCACATTGATTGCGTAGTGCGAACCGGCGGACAGCGCCGGCATCGACAAGGCAGCCCCGGCCAGGCTCCACAGCACCAGCGGCGGGTCGAGCGAGACTGAATTGAAAGAGCTCGCGGTCAGGCCAACCAGGCGCCCGTCAGCGGTGCGCGCCGTCACGATGGTCACGCCCGTCGCGAACATGCCCAAGGCATCGCGAAATTCGGACGTGGAAAATTCGGGCAAACGGGGCTGGAGAATGGGAGACACCGACACAGGACAGAGGGTAGCCGGCTATTATTACCGCCCTGTCCCCAGCCCGCTTGCGCTGGCACCACACGCGTGTCTGTTACCACTGCCGCGTCTGTCCGTTCTGCCGGCCTCCGTGGCCACCCCCTTGTCCTTGATGTCCTTGCTTCCCACTTTTTCGATCCTGGGGTCTGGCCCCACGGTGCTCATGCTTCACGATGCCGACGGAGGGCACCTGAGTTTCGCGCCGCAGGTGGAAACGCTTGCCAGTGCGGGCTACCGCGCCGTGGCCTGGGACATGCCCGGCTATGGGCACAGCGCACCCGTTGAGCCCTATGGTTTTCTGGGTCTCGCGCGTCGCTGCATTCTGTTGATCGAAACACTGGAATGCCAACAGCTGGCGCTGGTCGGCCACGGCCTGGGCGCCATGCTGGCGCTGGAAGTCGCGTTGCGGATACCTGAGCGCGTGGAACGACTGCTGCTGTGCGCGGGCGGCCCGCCCCTGGACGCGCGCGCGCTGGCCGCCTGGCAGGCGCCGCGTGAAAAAGCGCTCGCGGCAGGAGGGTCTATGGAGCAGATCGCCAGCCTGCTGGTGCCGCAGCACACGGGCACGGGCGCATTGCCCGAAGGTGTGCGCCTGGCCGAGCATGCGTTCTCGCAAGTGCACCGCGCCACCTATGCCCGTGCGGTACGGGTCTTGTCGGAGTTCGATCGCAGCGCGGCCGATTTCCGTCGCATTGCTGCACCCCTGCTGGTGGTCGGCGGAGCGGACGACCGGGCTGCCACGCCGGCGACGCTCGACGCATGGGCGCAGCTCATTCCTGGTGCCGAGAGGCTGACACTGGCCGGCGCGGGCCATTGGCCGCAGCTCGAAGCGCCCGAGGCGTTTGACGCCGCCTTGCTGCAGTTTCTCTCGGCGCCCAAAGTGCTGCACTGACAGTGTTTCTGTACACGTCACAGCTGTGGCGGCTGGCGTTGTGCATGGCAATGGTCGCGGTCACGCTTGCGCCCCAGACCGCTGAAGCGGAGCCCCGTCTTGCGTCGCAGCCTCTGGGCAGCGCTACCGCCTGTGCGCGTCTGACGCCGCGGCTTCCAGGCGTGTCGCGAGCCGACTGCGAATCAGCGCGCTTGACAGAGAGCGGTGCGGTATCCCGCAACGGCGTCCCGCTGTACTGGCGCGATGTGGTCGGCACAGGTCGCGGTGAGCGCGCAGAGCCGCTGCGGGTACTGGTGATCGGCGCGATTCATGGCGACGAGCTCACCGCGGGGTCCTTGGCCATGCGTTGGATCGACCTTGCAGCCAAAACGCGCCGCGACATCCATTGGCGGTTTATCCCGGTCGCCAATCCCGATGGTCTGCTGGCCAAGACCCCCCAGCGCACCAATGCACGCGGTGTGGACCTGAACCGCAATTTCCGCACGCCGGGCTGGGACCATGACGCTCCCCTGCACTGGCAGACGCGAGCGCGCAAGGATCCGCGTCGCTGGCCGGGCCCGGCATCGCTGTCAGAGCCGGAATCCCGATTTCTGAACGATCAGATCGACCGGTTTCGCCCGCAACTGGTGGTCAGCATCCATGCGCCTTACGGCGTGCTGGATTTTGATGGCCCGGTGACGCCACCACGGCGCCTGGGCGCATTGCGGCTGGAGCAGGTCGGCGTGTTCCCGGGGTCGCTTGGGCACTACGGCGGAGTGCACAGGGGCCTGCCGGTGGTCACCATTGAATTGCAAAGCGCTTTGCGCATGCCCAAGCCCGGCGAGCAGCGTGCCATGTGGGCCGATCTGCTGCGTTGGATGGACGCCCGCCTTGAGCGCGACGTGCGTGAAGCCAAAGGCGGCACAGCGCCCGCCTCCTGATCATGGGGGCGCTGCTGGCGGGGAGGCCTGTCCCTGCCGCGGCGCGGCATGCGTCGGAACTTGTTATTTCACTTTCCGCGATGCAGCGACTGAGGGAAATTCTGGAGGGTTGCTTGTTCCGTCTTGGTACACACTGCAAGGCTCAGACCCGACCGCGGGTCGGTCAAGAGAGTCGCATGATGCCTTCGAATCCTCATTTCTCGCGCCGGCGGCTGGCTAGCCTTGGCCTGGTTCTTGTCGCGCTGCCACTGGCCGCCATGGCCCAGGTAGAGCCGGTAAAAATCGGCGTCATTGGTCCGTTTACAGGGCCGTCGTCCGATTTTGGAAAGCCGCTGCTCAATGGCATCCAGCTCGCCGTGGAAGAGATTAACGCCGTCGGCGGTTACCTCGGACGGCCTCTGGAAATGGTCATTCGGGATGACAAGGGTGTGCCGGACGTTGGCTTTCAGGGAGCGAAGGAGTTGGTGGCCGCGTCCGTGGTGACCACCATCGGTTTCTGTAATACCGGTGTCGCTTTGAAGGCGCTGGAAGTGTTCCAGACCGCCAAGGTTCCGCTTTTAGTGCCGTGTTCCACTGGAACCCCGGTGACGCAGAAATACCCGCCAGCAGAGAGCTACATCTTCCGCAATTCGGCGCCGGACAGCATCCAGGCCCCGTTCGTGGTGAATGATCTGATCAAGCGCGGCTGGACCAAGGTTGCCATCTTCGCGGACACCACCGGGTATGGCGAGGCGGGCCTCAAGGATGTCGAGGCGGCGCTGGCCACGCACAAGCTCAGTCCGGTCAATGTCACGCGCTTCCCGCTAGGCGTAAAAGACCTTACTGCCGAGCTCAAGGTGGCGCGCGATGCCGGGGCCAACGTGGTTTATAGCTACACGGTCGGCCCGGAGAACGCCGCTATTGCCATCGGCCGTCGTGACATCGGCTGGAAGGTGCCGCAGGTCGGCGGCTGGCCGCTGTCGTTTCCGTTCTTTATCGATGGTGCCAAGGAGGCGGCCGAAGGCGCTCTGATGTCGCAGACCTTCATTGCCGAGCCGAGCAACGAGCGCCGCGCCGCATTCCTGAGCGCCTACGCCCGTAAGTTCAAGACCAAGCTGGTGGTGCCCATGTCGGCTGCGCAGGGCTACGACGCGGTTTACTTGGTGACTTACGCCTTGCTTGGCATCAAGGACAACAAGGTGAGTGGCCCGCGTATGAAGGTCGCGTTGGAGAATATGCCGCGCATTTACTACGGTGTGGTGGCCACGTATGAGAGCCCGTTCAGCAACAAGGAGCACGACGCCCTCACCGCCAACATGCTGGTCATGGGCAAAGTGCAATCAGGCGCTGTGACGTTCGCGTACCCGGAGGACGCCAAACGTAATTTGTTCGTTCAGCGCAAGCAATGAGTGCGCGTCGTCCATGAGCTTTCGCTCGGGGCTTCTGCCGCGCCGACAGGCCCCCATTGCTAGCGGCGCAATAAAACCGACTTTTTGTCGATCCCGCCGAGCAGGATTGCAGTTCAGCACATCAGGCGTGCTGCGCCCTGCCTGACGACACCGGCGCCTCGCCATGGAACGCGAAGTGCATGTCGGGGCGTTCTCCGCTGATGAGTTCTGCCAGCGCCCGACCAGAACCTGCGCCGTGGGTCCAGCCCAGCGTTCCGTGGCCCGCATTGACCCACAAGCCTTGCAAAGCGGTCTGTCCGATGAAGGGAATGTTGGTCGGCGTGGCTGGGCGCAGGCCGGTCCAGTACTGCGGGTCGCCGCCTTGCTCTTCCGTGCGCGTGTCGCAGGCCCCGGGAAACAGCTCTTCAATGCGGCGCGACAGCATGTGGCAGCGGGCGCGGGCAACCGGGGAGTCCAGCGTCAGGTCGTATCCGCCCAACTCGATGGTGCCGGCGACGCGCAAGTGGTCGCCCAGGCGGCTGATGGCAATCTTGCGGCCGTCGTCCAGAAGCGACACGGTAGGCGCGAGCTCAGGGCGCAGCACCCGGAACGTCGCGCTGTAGCCCTTGCCCGGGTAAATCGGAAGATCGATGCCCACGCTGCGCAGGAGCGGCGCGCTGTACGAGCCACAGGCCATCACCACCGCATCGGCCTGCACAATTTGCTCCTTTCGTACGCCTGCGCTTGATTTGACAGGGCAGATAGCTATTTTTTTAATAGCGTTGCCGTCTCGGAACAAGGTTCGCACCTCGTGTCCGTACAAAAAGCGCGCACCCCGGTCGGCGCAGCGTGCGGCCAGCAGCTGGGTGAACAGGCGTGCGTCGCCGCTCTCATCGCTGCTGGTGAACGTGCCGCCCACGATGTGCGTTTCATAGGCGGCAAACGCCGGCTCGATCTGCAAGAGCTCTTCGCGTGACACCAGCCGGCGCTCGACCCCGTGCTTGCGCATCAGTTCCACAGCCACCGCCGCGTCATCAAACGCCCGGCGATCCGAATAGAAATGTGCGATACCCCGCTCCAGGCGGTTGTAGTCAATGCCGGTGCTGCGCACGATGTCCTTGAGCGCGCGATGGCTGTAGGCGCCAAGCGCTACCAACTGCTCCACGTTGCGCGCAAACGCCGCGTCGTTGCACTGCGCCAAAAACTTGAGTCCCCAACGCCACTGATCCCAATCCAGTTGTGGCCGAAACAGCAGCGGCGCTTCCTTGTCAAACATCCACTTGAGCGCCTTCCAAGGTGCGGCGCGGTTGGCCCAAGGCTCGCAATAGCTCACTGAAATTTGACCAGCGTTGGCGAAACTCGTCTCCAGCGCCGGGCCGGGTTGGCGGTCGATCACCGTCACTTCGTGTCCGTGTTCAAGCAAATGCCAAGCAGTACTGATGCCAATGATGCCGGCGCCAAGAACGAGGGTTTTCATGCCACGCAGTGTGCTGGACACGCCCTGCTATAAAAAGCAAAATTAACTTTATTGCTGAAACATCAGCTGACCTGATTGTTTGGCAGGCTGCCCCCGGGCTGCGGAGACCTCATGAGCACCTTTGACCCTATCGCCCTGGAATGTTTGGCCGCCATCGTCGAAGAGGGGGGGTTCGAGCGCGCAGCGCAGCGCCTGCACGTCACGCAGTCGGCCGTCTCGCAGCGCCTGCGTGCCTTGGAAGCGCAGGTGGGATCGGTGCTCATCGTGCGAAGTCGGCCCCTGCGGCCTACCAGCTCCGGCCAGCTGCTGCTCAAACATACCAAGCAGATGCGTCTGCTGCGGGCCGATCTCGAGCGAGACCTGCAGGAATTGACTCCCAGCGGGCAAGGCGGTGCTCGTGAGGAAGAGCGCATCGCCATTGCCGTCAATGCAGACAGCATTGCTACTTGGGCTCTGCCGGCGTTGAGCGCCTTGGCACTCGAACGTCTGCCGCTGGAGATCATCGCCGATGACCAGGATTTTACGCAGGAACGGCTGCGTTCAGGCCAAGTGCTAGGCTGCGTCACCAGCATGAAGCAGGCCTTGCGCGGCTGCCGCATGGTGCCGCTCGGCTCCATGCGCTACCTGGCGGTGGCAGAAACCGGTTTCGTCGAGCGCCATTTGCCGCGAGGCTTCTCGCAGCACACCTTTCGAGATGTCCCGTTTGTTTCGTTCAACCGCAAAGATGACATGGCGGCCGAATTTGTCGCGTTGGTGTTCGGGCTCAAACGGGTATCGCTGCATCAGCTGTTTGTGCCCAGCACCGAAGGCCAGTTGCGCGCAGTGGAGGCGGGTTGGGCGGCAGCCGTGCTGCCCGAGTTGATGGTGAAGGACGCTATCGCTGAAGGGCGTCTGGTCAACCTCGCGCCAGAGACGGTACTGCCGATTGAGCTCTACTGGCACTGCTGGAACCTGGAGTCGGCTGTCCTCGACGCACTGACCTTGGCCTTGACCCGGTGCGCTGCCGAGGCGCTTGCCTGATTCATTTCGCACTTTCTAAGGGCGCGGAGCGACCAGTAGCTGCCCTTCGGGCGGTCCAGCGTAGGTAAAACCCCATGGTTTTAATGCGACTCACGTAGTTAATTTCCTACCAGAGTGCATAAACTTGGGACATGGAACCAGCACGCCCCAAGATTTCTTTCAAAGAGCAGATGCACCAGGCGCGTGAGCAGGCGATCTTGCAGTCCGCTTGCGATCTGCTCGGGGAGAAATCGTTCGATGCCATGACCATGGACGACGTCGCCGGCAAGGTCGGCATTGCCAAGGCCAGCCTCTACAAGCATTTCGGCAGCAAGGAGGAGCTGTGTGGCGCTGCCATGGTGGAGGTGCTGTGCTCAGTCCAGGCCTATTTGAAAACACTGGACGCCGATTTGCCTGCCGTGGAGAAGTTGCGCGCGGTCATCCGTTGGTCGCTTGAGCGGCTGATTGCGCATGAAATGCCGCTCCTGCCCAGCCGCAATTCGACGCTGCGCAGCGTATTGATGTCGAACAAGGCTTATGCCAACGGCGTGATGCAGGTGAGCGACGCCATGGGCGAATGGATCACCGAAGCGCAGGCACAAGGCGTGATAGACCCGTCTTTGCCGCCGCTTGTCGTGCTGTACACGCTCTACGCCCGCGCATGCGACCCGGTGGTGAGCTTCCTGAAAGACAGCGGGCTCTACCAAGACCCCGAGATCATCGAGCTGGTGCTGCGCACTTGCTTTGACGGGCTGCGCGCACGCTGAGTGAACCCAATAGCTTGAATCAGTTGCGAGCCGCAGCTTGCTCGCTCACAACCCTTCGGTCTGAAGCGATGTCCAAGGATTAGGCGCTGCCTGGCGGCACCTCTGGCTGCTCGTGCGGATCTTGCCGGATCCTTAGCGCACGATCAGCAATGGCACCTCGCTGTGCGCCAGCACCTGAGTGGTTACCGAGCCCATGACAAGCGTAGCCAGCGCACCGTGACCGTGCGAGCCCATGACCAGCAGGTCGTACTTCCCAGCCACCGCTGCCTTGGCGATCATCTCGCCCGCTGAGCCCACCTTGGTGATGCGCTTGATCGCCACACCTTTGCGTGCAAGAAACTTCTCTACCGGCGCAAGCACTTTCTCGGATTGGTCTGCGTGGTACTGGTCTGCGGCATCTCGTCCCAGCGCGGCCCGCGCACGCGGCGGCAGCGCCGGCTGCACGGTGATGGCTGTGTAGTTGTGCTGGTTGCCCAGCAGCTCGTCATGAGCCGCGAGATACGCCAGCATCTTCTTGGTGTAAGCGCTGCCATCGACAGCAAGCAGGATGTTCATTGCGTTTCTCCTTGAGGAACAACTTGGGCGAAAGAACTGTGCTCTGGCTGCCGAGAGCGCTGGCACAGCGGAAGAAAAAACCATCATACGGCTACGACCTTCGCCTGCCCTGCTGCGGTTCGCACAGCGAGCGCAAGCAGAAAAGGAAACCTGGTCGCTCGCTGATCAAGGGCTGAGAGCTATGGTCTCGATACCTTGGCTATTGGACGCACAGGGAACGTCACGATGCATTGGGGGTCGAACGCTGCCTGCTCGCCTTTGTAGGCGTACCCCAGCGGATTGGCGCGCACGCGGTAACCCCAAGCGCGGCCATCGGCGTGCTGGCCCTGGGCCAAATAGTCGATGGCAGTGTGCAAATGGCCGTGCAGCCACAGGTCCGCACCGGGCATCAGCGCGTCCAGCGCGTTGCAAAAACCAGCCGTACCGGGCACCAGGCCATAGCGCGGATCAGCGCTCAGCAGGCTCGGCGCGAAGTGGGTGATGGCGACCGTCGGCCCGTCGAACGGCTGGGCCAGCGCTTGCGCCAACCAGGCCTGGCAGCGCAGTGATTCTTCGCGAATCTCTGGCGCCATGAAAGGCGCTCCGCCGCGCGTGGTGCCGGTTTTCCTCAGGTAAAAGTTGGCGGCTCGGAATGCCTTCTCACGCATGCGATGCTGTTGTGCTTCATCGGTCACGCGCGCATTAACGATCAGCGCGTCGAAGTCGCTCCACAGCGTGGTGCCGACAAAACGCACGCCGCTCAGTTGCACCGCCTGCCGCTCCAGCCAAATAATGCCGAGCTGCTCGCAACTGTGCTGCAAGCGCGCGCGGGCAACGTCGAAGTCGAGTGCGTCGTACTCGTGGTTGCCAGGCACGAAGATTACGGGAACGGGCCAGCCGGCAAACCGGGACAACGGAGAAAAACGCTCCAGTCCGAAGTGAGGCCCTCCGAGCAGCGAGCCGTATTGGTATGAGCCAATGTCGCCTGCCAACACCAGCACATCGGCATCCGGCGCAGGCGCGGCCTCGAAATTCGGGTGCACCTCCAAGTGCAGGTCAGAGAGCAGTTGAATCTTCATGCGGGAGATTTTCGAGGCTCGCCGAGCGCGCTACCACCGAGCGCAACCAGCGATGGGGTGCGCCGGCCGCGCGCCGCACATGCCACAGTGCATCGACATGTACGGTGGGCAAATGCAATGGAAGCGGGCGCCAGACCAGGGTGTCTTCCATGCCGGTGACCCCGAAGAAGTGCAGGGGCAGCACGGTGAGCAAATCCGAATTGGCGACCACGCGACCAGCGGTAAAGAACTGGTTGACCGTGAGCACAATGCGCCGCTCGCGCCCCAAGGCCGCCAGTGCCTCATCGGTGAAGCCATAGGGACGCCCCGAATAGCTGACCAGCAGG
>JBBSRE010000099.1:0-9052 GCA_038243365.1 Burkholderiales bacterium
AGCGCGCGCGCCAACGGCAAGCTGTTTGCAGCGCAGGTGCAGCGGGTGGTCACGGCGGGCGCCCCGCATGTGCTGGTATCGGGCACCTATGACTTGGGCGTGACGCCCTGGGCCAAGGCCATCGACCGTGAAAGCCTGCTCAGCCGTGCCACCGCCGCGTTCAACCAGTCCTTGCTGGTCAATATCAACGAGCTGGGCGGCAATGTGCTTTACATCGACTCGGCCTACTACGTGAACCTGTACGAAAGCCAGCCATCGGGCTACGGTTTTTCCAACAAGGACACGCCGGTGTGCACCTCGGTGGACGCTGGCAACGGCATCGGCATTGGCACAGGCAAGGTCAATTCGGCTTTATGCACGCCAAGCACGTTGTTGCCGGGCGCAGATCCTGGCAAATACGTCTTTGCCGACAGCGTCTACCTGACACCTCTGGCCCAGCGGCAGTTAGGCACCTACGCTTACGACCGACTCCGCGCGCGCTTCTAAGGCCCAGGCGGCAAGACGGCTCAGCCAGCTCTGCCCGCGCCGTTTCCAACGAATAAAACCGACCAAGGGCCGGTTTTATTCGTTTTGGGAAACCGTGCAGTTAAAACCGGTAGCCCACGCCAATCGAAAACACGTTCGGGTTCAGCTTCACATCAATGTGCTGCCCGGTAGACAGCGTGTTGCGTGTTTTCACAAAGGTTTTGTAATAGGCCAGATCCAGATACCAACGGTCGGCGAGTGAAACGCTCACGCCCACCTGGGGTGTCAGTCCGAATCTGGAATCTGCCTGCAGCAGCGTAGGGTTGCCAGGCGACCCGCCCGTCAGGCCCGACAGCGCTGCGGTGCCGCGTTCTTTATAGAGGCGCGCGTAGGTCAGGCCCAAGCCCACGTAAGGGCGCACTCGCGCTTCGGGCTCCAGGAACCGGTACTGCGCAAACACGGTCACCGGCAGGGATCTAACCTCGCCAATCTTGCCAACCCCGGCAATCGCACCGTCGCCCACGATGTCGTGTTTGAACGGGAGCGCGAGTGGAACATCCAGTGCCCAATGGTCCGTCAACATGTAGGTCAGGCCGCCACCAATCTCTGTGTCTGCCTGCACGTCCACGCGCGTGTTCGGAAAACTAGGCGCGCTGAGGTTGCCACTGTTGACCTGGGGCGCGATGCGTGTGAAACCGCCTCGCACTATCCAGCTGCCCGTGCTTTGCGCCTGTGTCGTAGGGGCCGCAGTCAGTAGCAGGACTCCGGCTAAACCAGCCAGTGAAAATTTGGTATTCATGTGTACTCCTGAGCTGTCGATGTCAAAGCCAGCCGGCCTGAGCGATGGCGCGGGACACCAGTTGGCTCAGCAGTTGGTGACCGTAGGGCGTGGGGTGGAAGCTGTCAGAGAACGCATAAGTCTTCCACCAGTCAGCTCCACCGGTGGCGCCCGCAGGTGGAGGCGTTGCGGACAGCGCGGCGGCCGTACACGTGGCGAACGTGTAAGTGGGCAGACCATCGGCCCCAACCCCGGTAATGGGGCACGCGGCACCTTTGGCGTTGGTCAAGCCAAACTGCTCGGGATGAGCCACCTGGTCGTTCAGCGACGTATAGAAATCCACCACCACGACTTTTTCATTGCCGGCAAAGTTGGCGGCAAGTTTGTTGTTGAAGGCTTCCACCCACACCTTCACCAGCCCGCCTACCTGAGCGCTGGCCGCTGGCCCTGCACTGGCGGCGATCCCCCCCAGAAGTTGCTGCAGGCGTGGCGTTTTGTCGATGCCCGGCACGTTCAGTACTGCCACGCGCTGTGCGCCTTTGCCCACTACGTTGTTCGCAATAGACGCAGTGAAGGTGTCGGCCAGCGCGACCATGTAGGCGCCACCCACCTGAGCCAAGCCCGCTGCACCGCCGGCAAAGGCGGAATCAACCATGGCGGCTGGCAACAGCGTCGTCAAAAAAGCCTTGTAGGTGGCCCCTCCGTCCCTGGATGCGGAGAGGTAAGCGCCCAACAGATCAGCGGCGTCGTTGCCTCCGCCGTCAATGAGCGTCAAGTCGCCTGCTGAGAAGCCAGCAGCGCCTGCGTCGGCGATCTGCTTGGTGATGGACGCGGGCGATGCCGGCGCCGTGAAATTGTTGATGCGCCCACCGCCCACTGCATAGTTGGTACAGCCTGCGGCAGCATTAAAGCCGCTGCCTGTGAACTGGTACTTGGGGCACAGCGAAACGCCGTACTGGCTTGCCACACGCTCAGGCCAGATGGGGGTTGAGCCGGCCCCCGTGGGTGCAACCCCCTGAACCGTGAATTTCAGCCCGAAGGTGCCGCTGTCCGCCAGGCTGTCGCCCATGACTTTGACGTTGGTAATGCGCGCTGCAGGCGTTGTGTCAGACCCACCACCGCCACAGGCGGATAGGGCGGCAGCGGCCACTGTCAACAAAACCCATGTTGTCTTGCGTCGGAAATCCATACACGGCACTCCTGAAAAATGAAAAATAGAACGACCGTTCTATTTAGTCAGGATGCTACCGCTAGCTGTTCTCGGAATCCAGCGGGTAAACGCCGATAAAGCGACCTTTGTCTCGGTCAGTCATCCCGCGTTGGCTGCGAGGCGACGGGCGCTGAAATCTTTCGGTTAACGCACCGCATCGAACAGAGCGCGGGCCTGTGCGTGGCAGAACGGTGGCTCATAACCGCCGTGGTAGTTGCCGTAGTAGGTGGCGAACGCTGCCGAGGTCGGGTCGGTCGGGGCTTTGCCTCCCACGCCGAAAACCGCCTGAATAAACGGGTCCACATCCACTGAGTTCACGTTCTTCACGCCGCGTGCATCGAAGTCTGCCTTCAGCACGTTCTGGTGCACAGCCGGCGGCACCGTGGGGTCGCCTGAACCGCCACACAGAAGCACAGGGGCCTTGGGTGTCCAGCCCAGCAGGTCGTTCTTCTTGGCATCCAGGTAGAGCGGATTGCTCGGGTTGGTTTGGGCGTCTAGCAGGAACGCAGGCTGGAACAGCGCTGAGCGTGCCTGCTCAGGCGTCCCGCCTGGCAGTTTGCCGCTGGTTACCAGCGTGGTGTAGTTCAGGGTGGGGTTCGGAAGCAGGTTCTCGATGGTGGCGGCATACGGCGCCTTGAAGACGGTGTTCACATCCTTGTAGACATCGCCGTAGATCTTCTGCCAGGCCGTGATGAGATACGGTACAAAGAATTGCACGCCTGCAATGGCCTCGGGGACGCGCAGCGAACCCGACAGGTTGTAAGGCCCCGCCAGATGGGCGCCGGCCACCACATTCATTTCCTTCGCGTTGTCTCGCTCTGCCGCGCGTTGTGCCGCTGCGGAGGCATGGCCACCCTGTGAATAGCCTGTGAACATGACTTTGCCGGACAGCGAGCCGCCTACGGCAGCAGCAGCCTCGCGTGCTGCGCGCACCGAGTCGATCACGCTGGAGGCCTCGGAATCTGCGTGCAGGTAGGGATGGAAGCTGTATTTCGACTTGGCGAAACCCAAGTAATCGGTGGCGACCACCGCATACCCCTGTGCGGCGTACATGGCGACGAGCAGAAAGGTTTCGCTGTCGTTCGGGTTGGCCAGCGTGCGCGGCTTTTGCACATCGGTGCCCTTGGCGTAGGCGACGAGCGCTGCGGGCGTCTTGCAGGCACCGGTGGGCACCAGCATGACGCCAGAGGCATTGGTGTCTTCCCCCTTTTTGGCGCCAATGGTGGCGTAGTCAAGCGCCACGACCTTCACGTCGCAACGGGCCAAGCCCGAGAGCCCCTGCAGTCCACGGGCCGCTGTGCCGGCGTCGATCTGCGCGGTGGTCAATGTGGTGAGCACCACCGGAGCTGACAGCAGCTCGCCACGGTCGGGACCATCGGACCCGCCACCGCAGGCGGTAAGAACCGCAGTAGCGGCAGCGATGCAGGAAAACCGGAAATACGTCATGGCAATGCGTCCTTCTCAGGCAGTGATCAGAAAGGGCATGTTGCGCGCCAGGCTGTGGCAAGGCATGAGGGATTACGTGGTAGCGGCAGCCTCAAATGTCCCGTATGTGACGCTTGAACCGTGCGTCGCAGCGGCAGGCGGCAGGCTATGGCGCGCCCGCAGTCCAGTCGATCAGCGCGTCCAGCGCCGGCCGAGCCGCCGCAGCGTTCGCGTGGTTGACAAAAACCACCAGCACCCAACGCCGGCCGTCCGCGCCCAGTACATAGCCGGCCATGGCAACCACGTCACGCAGGCTGCCCGTCTTGAGGTGTGCGCTGCCCACCGCGCGGCTCTTGCTGCGGCGCAGAGTCCCATCCACGCCCACGATGGGCAATGACGCCATCAGTTCGGGCATGGTCGGCGAGGCCCACGCGCGCTGCAGCATGCGCGCCAGAGCGTCGGCGCTGATACGAACTTCGCGGCTGAGGCCTGCGCCGTTATCGAACGCCGGCGGGTTGGGGCCGCCCACCCTGCGTGCCCACCAGGCATGGAGCGCGGTGCGCGCGACCTCCGGATCTCCCGCGCCGCCCAGCTCCAGTCCAAGCGTGAGAAAGAGCTGCTGCGCCATGACGTTGTTGCTGAACTTGTTGACGCTTTGCACCGCTTCCATAAGAGGTGGCGAGGTGTGCACGAACAAAGGCGCCAGCCCAGCCGGCACCTTTCCGAGCCGCGCCGTACCACCGAGCCGGCCGCCCAGCTGGGCCCACATACCCGCTAGCGCCCGCGGCGCAAACAGCTCAGCCTCGGGCGGAGCAATGGCCCAGCTGCGCTCGCCACAGCTGGCGGGAAAGCTGCCGTCGAAGCCCAGCTGCGTGGGCTTCGTCAGGTTGAGCTGCAGGCGGCTGTGCCAATCGCCACAGGCGACACCGGCCGGTGCGAGCAGCACTGCATCGGGCACGGCCAGCCCCGCCAGCGGCGGCGCCGTCTGCACGCGCGCCACGCCGGCCGCGACGTCCGGCACCAGGGTGAGAACCAGCGATTTGAAATTGACCAGCAGCGCTTCCGGCCCGGCGTTGTAGGGGCGAAGCGGTTCACCATCAAACACCGCAGGATCTTTGGGGGCCAGTGAAAAAGCGCTCCCGTCGACCACGATGTCTCCCGCGATGGTGTGAATTCCGGTGGCTTGCACCCGGCGCATCAACAACCAGAGTTGCTCCAGCACCAGCAAAGGATCGCCACTTCCGCGCACGTACAGGTTGCCTTGTAGCGTGCCGGCGCGTAGCGGGCCGTCTGCATAGACCGGCGTCTTCCAGGTGTAGGCCGGGCCCAGTGTGTCGAGCGCGGCGAAGGTGGTGGTCAGCTTCATGACCGATGCCGGGTTCATCGCCGTGCCGGCCTGCCAGCCCAACCGCCTGGAGCCACCGCCCTCCACGGGCGCTACAACGGCAGACACCGCTTCCACCGGCACGCCCGCACGGGTCAGTGCGGCTTGCACCGTAGGCGGAAGAGCGGCGGACACTGCGGAGGAGGAAGATGCCGCCGGCACATCTGCCGCCTGCGCCATTTTCCCCACGAACGGGACCGATAACAGCGCCAGAGCCGTCAGGCCCCAGCAGGAATAGCGCGTCAGATGGTTCAGCATGGCTGTCAAGTCTATGCGTGCCGGCCCCTGATAATGGCGCCATGGCCCCCACGCGACCGCTCCCGTGAAACTGCTTGCCTTCGATACCAGCACCGATCGGCTGTCCGTCGCCGCGCAGGGCGATGCCCGCTTGGCTAGCCACAGCGGGGCTGGCGGTGCGCAAGCGTCGGCGCAGCTGCTTCCAACCATTCAGCGTGTACTGCACGAGGCGGGCCTTACGCTCGACACGCTGGACGCCGTGGTTTTTGGGCGCGGGCCCGGTTCGTTCACCGGGGTTCGCACCGCATGTTCGGTGGCCCAAGGGTTGGCATTTGGCGCACGCGGTGGTCGAGGTGTGTCGACAGTCCCGGTCGATACCCTGCTCGCCGTCGCCGAAGACGCGCGCCACTGCCACGGTTGTCATCAGGTGGTGGCGGTGCTGGATGCGCGCATGGACGAGGTTTACGCCTGCACTTACCGCTTCGACAACGGACATTGGAGCAGCGCCGGCGACTGCATCGTCTGCGCACCAGAAGACCTGGAGGTACCTGCGGGCTACGCAGTGGCCGGGAATGCGCAGGAGGTATACGGCGCCCGCTTGGCGCCCCACGCCCAGCACATACAGGCCCGACCGGAGGCGCAAGCGCTGCTGCGTCTGGCACCCGCGCTGTTGGCGCGCGCGATCGATCTCACGCCTGGCGCTGCGCTGCCACTGTATGTGCGCAACAAGGTCGCCTTTACCACCGAGGAACGCGCCCAGCGCGCAGCAGCAAAGGCGGCGGCCTCTGGCGAGTCTTCAATCGTGCCTTCAGGGCCGCCTTTAAGCGTGTCGGCCGGGAGCGCCTCGTGAATGCCGTCGTCTCGACCCGCGCTCAAGCCACGCAAGTGCATCTGGAGGCCTTGTCCATCGGACGCCTGGACAGCGTGCTCGAGCTTGAGAGCGCCGCGTATGAGTTTCCCTGGACGCGTGGCAACTTCATCGATTCCATGGCCAGTGGCTATCCCATTGAGCTGCTGTGCGCGGGCGAGCAGGTACTGGGCTATTTCGTAGCGATGCGCGGCGTGGACGAAGTGCATTTGCTCAACTTGACCGTGGCCCCGCAGTTCCAGCGGCAGGGGTGGGCCGCGATGCTGCTTGACGCGCTGGTGCTGTGGGCGCGCAGCCAGAGCGCCCAGTGGATCTGGCTGGAAGTGCGGGTCGGCAATCTGCGCGCCCAGGCGGTGTACGAACGCTTCGGCTTCCTGCAGGTGGCCCTGCGCCCGCGCTACTACCCCGCCGCCGGCGGCGCGCGAGAAAACGCCGTGGTGATGAGTCTGGCGCTGTGACGCTTCTTCTGGACGCACGCCAACGCGCCATGCTGCTGGAGATGGGCGTGTGCATCTGGCATGCGCCCGGCTACGCCGCACGCGTTACGCCAGAAGCACCGGTGCGCGCCGCAAGGACATCGAGCACGGCCGAGCCAACACCCATGTCGGCTTCGTCTGGCCACGGCGCACCGGTACTTCCGAACGGGCCAGCCACAGCAGCGCCGCGCCGCACGGATTCGCAGCCACCGGTGTTGCGTGCCCAAGCAACTGCCGCCGCGGGTGATGCGCTGCCAGCATCCGCGCCAGCATACGGCGCACACGGCAGATGGAGCTTGCAGCCGATGCGTCTGCTCTACCCGGCCGCCAACCCGGCGCTGGCGCCCGCGGCTCTGGGCGCGGGCTGGCTCCTGGTGACGCAGGCGGTGGATACCGCAGAGCCATGGGCCGAGCGAGCCGAAAAATTACAGGCTGCGATGCTGCAGGCGCTGCAGCTGCATCTGCACCCCCGGGTGGCACTGTGTGCGCTGCAAAGCGGCGCGCCCGGAACGTCGGGCAGCGACGACATCACGGCCGAGATCGCCACGCAGGTAGCAGCGTTCGCGCCGTCGGTGGTGCTGGTGATGGGCCGCGGGGCCGTGCGGGCAGCACTGGGGCTGACCGAGCCCCTCGCCAAGCTGCGCGAGCAGGATCTGCGCATTGCAGGCGTGCCAGTCGTGGCTACTTACGACGCCCCATTTTTGCTGCGCAACCCGCAGTGCAAGCGGCCGGCATGGGCCGATCTGTGCCGCGCCCGCGAGCTGTCGGGCATCTCGTCCGCCTGAGCGGATCGCGCGCACCTTGCGCCAGCGTGGCGCGCTGCGCCCACCGCTTTTGCAGGCGATAATCCGCGGCTGCTTTTTCACATACCAGACTCCATGGAACCCTACCCTAGTCGGTAGCTTTCACTTCCTGCTCCGCGCCGGGGACTGAAAGCGACCCCAGTCCCATCACACCGGCCTTCTGTTTTCAGGGAGTGAGCCCATGCTCAGTATCTTCACGCTCGCCAATGGGCGCCTCGTTCAGGAAGAGATCGAGTCGCTCGAGGAGCTTTCGAATTTCCAGCCCATCTGGGTGGACCTTGAATCTCCCACGCCTGACGAAAAGCGCTGGGTGTCGCAGTACTTCAGCCTGTCCATCCCGGAAGACGTGATGGACCCGGACATTGAAGAATCCGCCCGCTTTTACGAAGAAGACAACGGCGAGCTGCACATCCGCAGTGACTTTCTGATCGACGACCACGACGCACCGCGATCAGTGCGCGTGGCGTTCATCCTGAACATCATCAACCCCGACCTGCGCAGCAAGGGTGTGCTGTTCTCCATCCACGACGAAGGCGTTCCGGTGTTTCGGCTGTTGCGCCTGCGCGCGCGGCGCGCGCCCGGGCTGATCGATGATGCGCGCGACGTGCTGCTCAAGCTGTATGACGCCGACGCAGAGTACTCAGCCGACACGCTGGAGGGCATCTACGACGGCCTCAAAAATGTAAGCACCCAGGTGCTCTCGGGCGACGTGACCGACGAGCGAGCCGGCGTGGTGCTGAACGCCATTGCCCGCCAGGAAGACTTGAACGGCCGCATTCGCCGCAACGTGATGGACACGCGCCGCGCCGTCAGCTTCATGATGCGCAGCAAGATGCTCAACGCCGAGCAGTTCGAAGATGCGCGCCAGATTTTGCGTGACATCGAATCGCTCGATAGCCACACAGCTTTCCTGTTTGACAAGATCAACTTCCTGATGGACGCCACAGTCGGCTTCATCAACATCAACCAGAACAAGATCATCAAGATCTTCTCGGTGGCCAGCGTGGCGCTGCTGCCGCCCACCTTGATCGCCAGCATCTACGGCATGAACTTCAAGTTCATGCCCGAACTTGACTGGGCGCTGGGCTATCCCTATGTGCTGGCGCTGATGCTGGCCAGCGCGCTCGGGCCCATGTGGTATTTCCGAAAGCGCGGCTGGTTGAAATAGGCTCCCCCCTGAGGCGCTGCGCGCCTTCCCCCTGAGGGGGACGCTTCCGGTGGACCGGCGGAGCCGGATCCACGGGAGCGCTGGCGGGGCGCATAGGCTCTGCATCGATCACGGCTTGGCCGCGCCAGTAAATATTGGTGGCGATCTAAACAACAAAGTGCACACCCTCAACAGGAGGCTCAGACAAGTACGAGAAGATGACTTGTTTGACCTACCAGTCGATCCAAGTGCACCATGA